>JABGOQ010000135.1 GCA_018645405.1 Anaerolineae bacterium
CACTTTGTTAGCGGTCCATTCAGCATAATCAGAAAAACCATCGTCCAATAAGGTCTTGTAAAGATTCTCACCTGCCTTTATCGCTCGTTCAAATTCTATTCCTTCTTCCGATTCTGACGCGAATAAAACATAATAATAATAAGAACGAAAGGCTCCCTTAGAGTTATTTAATAGCAATTGGCTCCCAGCTTCTCCTAAGTATGAGCTAGCTCTTGAAGCCTCTATTTCTGCCCTGTGTTCTTTTATGCCCAAAGGATTATTAGCATCTTTTGAATAAATAGTTTCAATGATGCCACTATTGTTTTTTTCTACATGAAATTCATAAAATCCTCCCATAGCCTCAGCTATTCCAAAATGCTCTATCCGATATGTGTCATCACCGATGGTTTCATAGGTGGAAACAATGAAACTATCTAAGGCTTCAATTGCAATATCACGAATATCTGTAAGTTCCGACCAGTGAAAAGAAAAATCTATCTGGTATGAATCAGATTCTGGTGAAGATAGCATTGCAGTAGCCGTAAACACTGGCAATGTTTTATCATCAAAAGCATCTTCCGAAGTATCATCCAGGCTGCTTGGCACATTTTTAAAAACATTTTGAAATTCACTAACCAAGGTGTTTTGATGCTCTGTTTCCTGAAGCATAACTAAACAAGTAATATAGGAGGTGCCTTTATGAAAGTTTTTTTGAATATAAGCTATAAAACTATCTCTTCTTGGATGTTTAATTGGTCCCATTACACCAAATTCAGAAAGATGTTCCATTGTTACCTCTTATTATGAGCAATGAATAACTTATTATAAACACTAGGCTTTATTTTAGGGAAAGTAGTACCCAGCTTATCAACTCATCTCTATTCACGGATAACCCTCCGCCAACAGAAATCGAATAGCCTCTTCTGTCTCCTCATACGCACCTTCACCGATGTGAGTGTAACGGATGTATCCACGTTTGTCGATCAGGTAGAGCATGGGACAATAACGTTTTTTATGGGCAGCCCAAATCCTGTAGTTTACCTAATTGCAATAACCAATCGCCGTTTCTGCCAACACATGCGCCAAATCGACCAGCGATTCCACATCCACCCACTCCTCTGCGCTATGCAAACCGTAGCCTTTCGGGCCGAGCAAAACCGTCTCCATCCCGGCATCGGCAAATAAAGCTGCGTCCGTCCAGAATGTCTGCCCGCTATGCGCAGGATGGTGACCGAGACGGGTATCCAATACTTTATCGAGGATTTGGACAATCTCCGCCTCGCGCGTGACTTCAAATGGCTCCCGCCAAAAAGTGCTCTTGATCGTCGCCCTAAAACTTGAGTCTTGCTCCGCCAACCGATCAATAATTGCCTGCAATTCAACAGTTGCCTCGCTGATTTTTTCTCCCGGCACAGTCCGACGCTCTAATTTCAGTGTGCAGCGGTCGGCGTAGGTGCTGACCTCCGTCCCACCCTGAATGAGGGCAGCATGGAGAGATGGAGGGCCTGTTAGTTCATGCCCTTCTCGAGTCAATAAATCCTGTTCCAATTTTTCCAGTTCTGCCAAAAATCGCCCCATACGCATATTCGCGTCAATCCCCTCAGCGTAACGGCTGCCGTGCGCGGCGCGCCCCAAAGTCTCGACTTCGTACCAGATAAATCCACGATGGGCGCGGCAAAGATGCATATCTGTTGGCTCGGTTACGATAGCTGCATCTGCACTGATTTTCTTGACGAGAGCTTCTGTGCCGATGCTGCTATGCTCTTCATCTGCAACGCCGGTGATGATCAAATCACCTTTGAGGGTGATGCCTGCATCCACGAGGGCTTTGGCAGCTGCCATCATCGCGGCAAGGCTGCCTTTCATATCTTGTGAGCCGCGTCCGTAAACGCGACCGTCGCGTAAATCGCCGCCAAGGGGATCGATGGTCATCCCGTCCACGCCAACTGTGTCCATATGGGCGTTAAGCAGAAGGCTGCGTCCGCCCCCCGAACCTTTGAGGGTGCCGACCACGTTAAAACGTCCGGGCGCAATCTCGCTGAGTTCCACATCCAAACCGAGCGTGTTTAAGGAATCCGCTACATAGGTACCGATCTCCGCCTCTCCTTTTCCATCTGCTGAAAGAGAGGGGTTGATCGAGTTGATTTGTACCAATTCCTGAGTCGCTTTGGTGAGATAAGTTTTGTCTATAGAGAATGTCATTGGGTCTCCTAAATATTAGATCAGCATGAATATGGCCGTGATGAGGGCGGGCAGGGCTTGAATATACAAGATCGTTCGTTTTGCGGTGATGCCCCCGTAAATACCGGCAACGATAATACATGCCAGAAAAAAGAAAACAATTTGGGTGCCAAAAGCAGGGTTTGGATGCAGCAAGCCCCAAATCAATCCCGCTGAGAGAAAGCCATTATATAGCCCCTGATTTGCCGCAAGCGTTTTCGTTTTTTCGGCATCTTCAAGACTATTGCCAAATACTTTTCTTCCGAGGGGCTTTGTCCAGAGGAAGGTTTCAAGATATAAAAAACCAAGGTGCTCTATAGCGATTATGCTCGTTAGAATGATTATGAGAATTTTCATTGGATTACCTTTTTCGCCCCCCTCTAGCTCCCCCCGTTTTACGGGGGGAGAACTTGTTCCTCCCCCGCGAGCGGGGGAGGCTAGGTGGGGGCATTTTTTCTACGACGTAGCTGTCGGAACAGGAGTCTCCGTTGGGACGGGCGTATCAACAGGTGTTTCGGTCGGAAGCGGAGTATCCGTCGCAGTTGGCGGGATGGATGTTTCGGTGGGCGGGAGGAGGGTCTCAGTCGCGGTTGCTGTAGGCGGCGGTGTAGGCGTGAATGTTGGAGAATCCGTTGGAGTTGGGGTTGGGTCGGGCAAGTCCAGAGTGACGTGGATAATCCGCTCGGCGATGGCATTGCCTTTATCCCCACGCAGAGTTAGGCGCAAAGAAAAGACACCATTCGATAGATCATCGAAAGCCCATTTAGCCAGTTTTTCTGATTTCTCATACTTGGCATCACTCTCTTCAACTATAGCTGTCCAACTGGATGGCTCTGCTCCCTTTCCATAGTCAAGGCTCCAACTGCCAAAATTATCATCAACGGTAACTATACCAAAAATCTCAAAATCACCCTTTTTGATCTTATCTCCCTCGTCGAGATTGGTGAAACGCAAGTCGGGCTGAGGGTCATTGTCGGTGCACTCTCGGCTGGGCGCAAACTCAATCTCTTTTGGAAAATCATGCGCTTCGAGCCAATTTTTGCCTGATTTTGTCCCCAGCCATTTACGCGCCCAACTATCTTCAACGCGCATAACCATCTCTTCTTTCGTAAATTCATCGCAAGCCGCAGAAGCTTCAAGACCAGTCCAGGTATCGAGAGTCACGCGCCGCCACAAATCCATCCCGGGCGGGAGCGGAGGCTGGTCAGTGGCAAAAATTTCAGTTTGCTTGCCACTTTTGCAATAATTCGAAGGCTCTGCACCAGATATAGAGCAAATCACTTTGTTGATAATGCCTTCAGGACGCACAAAATCTGCCGGTGTCCCTCCTGCAAGTTGGGGCGCAACCGCTTGCATAAATTGAGACCAAATCGGTGCCGCGCCGCTCAAGCCGGTCGTGTGATTCATCGGCGTATAATCGGCATTGCCCACCCAGACACCTACAGCTAAATTGGATGTATAACCGATTGTCCAATTATCGCGAAAATCGTTAGATGTGCCCGTTTTTGCTGCGGCTGGGAAGGGGAGATGCAGATAGGAGTTGGGGCCGAACATCCATGTTCGAGCGACGTTATCCGATAAAATAGAGGAGATCAGATACGCGTGCTCTGGACGAAGGGCTTGCTCCCCTTGTGGAGGCGTATACTCGTAGACAAGTTCTCCGTTATGGTCAAGAATTTTGGTGATGCCCACCGGCGGGATGCGAACGCCCTGATTCGCCATTGTAGCGAAAGCGCCGGTCATTTCGAGCAGACTGACTTCCCCGCCACCCAATGTGAGGGCGAGACCATAATCATTTCGAACAAGAGTTGTGATGCCAAGACGCTCTGTCATGGCGATCATACCTTCCTTTTCCTCGGTTTCGGGGTTATCGTAGATGCCGATAAAATCAAGCGTTTTCACAGCTGGGATATTAAAAGAATTTGCCAACGCAACACGCAAAGTAACTGCGCCATGATGTTTTTCATCGTAATTAACAGGAATATAAGGCTCACGTGGGTCGTTCGGATCTCCCGAAGGCGGGAACTCGGAGGGCACATCCCAAATCAGCGTGGAGGGTGTCCAGCCTTTCTCGAAGGCAGCCAGATAAGTAATCGGTTTTATCGAGGAACCTGGCTGACGCGTGGGGCTGGTCGCCATGTTGACTTGCCCAGAAATATTGGCATTATAGAAATCGGGCGAACCGACCATGGCGAGAATTTCACCCGTGACGGGGTTTATCGCCACCAAAGCGCCATTTTGCACATTGCGGTCACTTATCGCTGAAACTTGAGATGTAACCATTTGCTGTGCCAAGTTTTGCAAATTAGGATCGAGGGTGGTGTAAACGGTAAAACCAGAGCGGTAGATGGTCTGGGCGTCATATTTTTCTTCTAGTAAACCACGAATGAAGTTAACCCAATGCGGGTAACGGATGGATATATTGGGCGGCGTGAAGGCATAATTTTCAATTTCTTCGGCGGCTTGCGCAGCCTCCAAAGCACCGACACAAACGCGCTCATCGCTATTGCTAACTTCTATACACTTTTTTTCTTCACTTAAGATATAGGATAGAAAAATAACGTCACGATGCCGCAATAAAGTACCTTCAGGATTAGTATGAATATCATGAATAGCGGGCGATTGGGGTAAGCCAGCTAAAAAAGTTGCTTCACCCAAACTAAGATTATTAGCTGTTGTATCAAAATATGTTTCTGATGCTGCTTGAATACCGTAAGCGAGATTGCCATAATTTACTTCATTGAGATAAAGTTCAAGAATTTCGTCTTTTTTATATTTGCGTGTAATTTCTGCCGCAAGGATGATTTCACGTGCTTTACGTCTATAGCTTTGCTCAAAGCGTTCTTCCTGTGAGAGAAGCAACATCCGTGCCAATTGCTGGGTAATGGTGGAAGCCCCAGAGACAATCTCTCCGCTGGAGTAATTCTGCCAGAGCGCGCGGATCAAGGCGACCGCGTCAAAGCCGGGATGGTTGTAAAACTCTTTATCTTCTGTTGCGATGGTTGCCGCAACCAGATAAGGCGATATATTTTCTAAAGATATATACGTTCGTCGACCAGCGTTGGGATCAAGAATTTCATATAAGATATGCCCTTCACTATCCAGAATACGCGTCGTCTCAAAATGAGATGCACGTTCTCGCAAATCATCCACCTCGGGGAGGGTAGATGCGATGGCGTTATATTGATATAGTGCATAAGATCCACCTGCCAGCCCAAGAAGAACAACCCCAAAGATAGCCAGAATAATAGCGCGTAAAAGACAGCCCCAGTTGATACGAATATCTTGAAGATACGCGCCTATATCCATTTTTTTTACGGAAGAGGGAGGCCTTTGTGCCACAGGGCGAGAGGCGGGATTAAACGCCGCCGGCATAACACGCGTCGCATCGGTATCCATCTCGTCTACGCGTTTCGGGAGATGATCATGCTCAATGCTGGGCTTCGTTCCTTCAGCAGGTGCTTCGGGGTGACGCGGTACAGGAATATCAATATGCGTTTCTTCTTCAGAAGCAATTAAGCGGCGTAGATAATTGTCTTGGTCATTGGATGTGGACATGAGTAATTCTCAGTATAAGTAAAAGGATATCTTCAAGAAAAATGTGAGACATGGTCTTATGTTCACGTTTCACACATCACGTTTTATTCCGGCTTTCCCATCACCAAAACAGACCAAACGCCTTTCATCACTGTTTCATCTTTTTGGTTTTTTACATCAAATTGCAATTCAACTTTACCGCCACCTACACGCTTCATCGCTTTTGTGGTGATGATATCCATCTCAACGTAAATCGTATCGCCGAGATGGACCGGTTTTGTGAATTTCCAGCTATTGATCTCACGGAATGCCATCACGGTACCCTCTAGCACGCCAGTGCGGAGGGCTAAACCAGATGCTATCGAAAGCCCGAGCAAGCCATGGGCCACGCGCGCTCCGAATGGTGAATTGGCGGCGTACTCTGCATCGGTGTGGATCAAATTGAAATCACCAGAGAGTCCAGCGAATCCAACCACGTCGCTTTCAGTAATTGTGCGTCCGGGCGAAACCATCTTTTGCCCAACTTCAAATTCTTCAAAATATAAGCCGCGTACGGCGGGAACAGTCGTTGTCATAATTTCTCCTATATTATTCTTCTCCCTATTTTCTCAGAAAATGGGGGTGTCCGAGGGACAGGGGGCATACGTGATTTTAGCACAAAGTCTTTGAACTCTCTCCAAAACTAGCGTACAATAGAGCCATGCGTAAATGGACTCTCGGCTCTGCTGATCCACTTTCTTTAACACTGGCGGCAGACGCTCGTTTCACTTCCCCTGATTACAGCAACGACCATATTTGGGAACTAGAATTTGGCGGCGGCGAACCGGCTGCTTTGTCTTTAAAGACGACGTATGGATTGCGTGCGCGTTCCATGCGTATTTTTCCATGCTTTAGCGAGGGTGATGACTTGATCAGCGACCCCGCTTCCTTCGCGGACCCGCCACTTGTTACCGTTTTTTATGCCAATTTTTTGGAGATAAAATTTTCACCGTTAAAAGATCTCGAAGTCACTGCTGAATACTGGATTCCAGACTCACAGACAATTAGCGGACGTTTTAGCTTTACCAATCGAACTGCCGATAAACGTGAAATCGGATTTGAGCTATGTGCCGTTTTAGCCCCTCTTGAAGGAAAGAATCTTCATCCTGAACAAATGCAAGGCGTAAATATTTTGGCGGGGCAAAGCGAAGATCTTGCTCCAACCTTATTTTTAACAGGCGGGCCTGCACATGGTTCAGCCCCACACCCCTCTCTTAACCTAAAAATGGGACTTGGTCCCGGCGGAAAACGCACTATCAGCTGGGCACAAGCAGCTCTGCCAGAAAAAGAAGATTCTTTCGAACTTGCGCGTAAAACCATCACCCGCCCCTGGGATGCAGAGCGTGCCCGCATCGAACTGACCAACACCAGCCAAAGCATAGAGATCGAAACGGGTGATGCGGACTGGGACGCGGCATTTGCCCTCAGCCAACAAACCGCCTTTCGGCTTTTATTTGATAAAAGCGAGAATTTGCCACACCCCAGCTTTGTAACCGCCCGCCAGCCCGATCATGGGAATTCTCTTAAAGGCGATGGCAGCGATCATCCTCCAAACTGGAGCGGGCAATCTCCCCTTGATGCATATTATCTTGCCAGCCTTCTGCCCGGCGTTCCTGAATTTGGGCAAGGTCTTTTAAAAAACTTCATAGCCGTTCAAAATGAAAAGGGGATCATTGATCATAAACCTGGTCTTGCAGGGCAGCGCAGCCAAATCCTCGCTGCGCCATTTCTTGCCTCTTTGGCTTGGAAACTCTACGAAGAAAGCCAAAATGAAAGTTTTCTCAAAGAAACCTACCCTGCCCTCCAAAAATTCTTCTGGGTATGGTTTGACCCGAAGCATGATCGCAACCACGACAACCTCCCTGAATGGGATCATCCCCTCCAAACCGGATTTGAAGACCACCCTCTTTTCAGCAGTTGGCATCCCTGGTCACGTGCGGTAGATATTTCCACCGTTCACAGCCCCTCGCTTTTTGCCGCGCTGTATCGCGAAGCCCAATCGCTTGCCAAGATCAGCAAAATCGTCGGGAAGAAAAGTGATATAGCGGTACTCAAGGCACAAACCGATCTTTTGCTTGATGGTATCCAAACCTGTTGGGAGCCACGCTCCTCCTCTTTCAGACACCTCGACCGCGATAGCAATCTTGCTCAACGTGGCAAAGTTCTCATCCGCCAGACTGGTGGAGGAGAAATAAAACTCAAAGAGACTTTTGAGAAGCCTATTCGTCTTTTGATTGAGATCAAACCCAAAGACAAATTCACACGTCGCCCTGGGGCAGAGATTAGCGAGTTTGTGACCAAAGCCAGCGAAAATGATGAGTTTCTCTCCTCCCTTGATTTCAAAGCCACCTACGCTGGCTCGGCTGCCACAAGTAAAAAAATATTTACAAAAATCGGCAAAATCACACTTGATGATGTAAACGAAGAGGATAAAGTCATTATCCGAACAGTGGATTTAAGCGCAGATGACCAAACCCAGCTATTGCCACTTTGGGCAGAGATGATGGATGAAGAACAGGCGAGAACGCTCGTGAGCCGAACAATATCCAACTCCCAAAAATTTGACCGCCCATTTGGCTTGCCAGCCTGCCCAATCCCCCCTACGAAAGCATCTGAGGCAACCTGCCTTAGTGTTCATCTCCCTTGGAATCAGTTGGTCGCTGAGGGGCTGCTTGCCTATGGTTATCAAGCTGAGACAACGCGTCTTTTCGTCCGCTTAATGCACGGGGTTTTGCATAACCTGAAAAATAACAATGCCTTTTATGAACGCTATAATGCCGAAGTTGGCACAGGTATCGGTGAGCGAAACGCGCTTGAGGGCCTCGCACCTGTGGGTCTCTTTTTGCAGATACTTGGGGTGCGGATCATCTCCGATACGCAGGTGCGGCTAGAGGGGCAGAATCCCTTCCCGTGGGCGGTGACTGTGCGTTATCGCGGATTGATTGTAATACGGGAAATGCATAAGACTGAGATCACTTTCTCGAATGGTGAGCAAGTTGAGGTCACGGACGAGGCGCCGTGCTTTATATCCGTCTAAAATTTTAAAAGAGAAGAATTTATGGAAGAACTTGGACGTACTATTCTTGAAGTAGAACGCGTTATTTTGTTGATGCTTCTGATTGCTTTGATTGTTTCAGTTGTAGCGAAGCGATTTCGCTTGCCCTATACCGTCGGGCTTGTCTTAATTGGATTGTCACTGACGTTTTTTGCCCATCTGACAGTAGAAGTGTCGCCCGAGCTTATTTTAGGCTTGCTTGTCCCGCCCCTGCTTTTTGAGGCAGCTTTCCACATTCGTTTGGATGATTTGCGCCGTGATTTTGGGTTAATTATGCTTCTGGCGATTCCAGGCGTGATTGCGACTACTTTTTTTGTTGGCGGTGCAATTCATTGGGGAACAGGCATTGCGGTCTCGACCGCGTTGGTTTTTGGCGCGTTGATCGCGGCAACAGACCCGGTGGCGGTGGTGGCATTATTCAAGCAATTGGGCGTACCGAAACGCCTGCAAATTTTGCTCGAAGGCGAGAGTCTTTTCAATGATGGCACGGCAATTGTGATGTTTGGGTTAATGCTCGATATTGCCATACGCGGAGAATTTGATTTAGGTACAAGTTTGATCGATTTTGTACGCGTAGCAGGCGGCGGTGTTTTGGTTGGCGGAACTTTAGGGTTGATCGCTTCTCAAGCTATCAGTCGGATCGATGATGCGCTTGTCGAGACAGCGATTACGACCACACTTGCCTTTGGTGCCTATCTCATTGGTGAAGAATTTCATGTAAGTGGCGTACTGGCTGTTGTGACAGCAGGGATTGTTAATGGAAATATCGGTCCACGCGGTATGTCCCCGACTACGCGTATTGTAGTCAATAATTTCTGGGAATATGGCGCATTTTTGGCAAACTCAATGATCTTCCTGATTATTGGTCTAACCACCGATGTACAGATTTTGATTGACAATTGGCAAGCCATCGGTGTGGCGATTATCGCAGTATTGGGTGCACGTGCCGTAAGTATTTACGGCTTTTCTTATTTCGGGAAAGATATTCCCACCAAATGGAAACATATTCTTTACTGGGGCGGGTTGCGCGGTGCAATTGTTCTGGCACTGGCATTCAGTATCCCTATAGATTTCCCTGAACGCGAACGTTTGCTGGCGATGTCTTTTGGCGTGGTTTTATTTACCCTCTTGATACAGGGCTTCACGATGGATGGGTTGGTTAAAAAGATGCAGTTGGTGAATCGCACCGAAAGTCAGGAAGAGTATGAACGACGCCACGCCCGATTTGTTGCCAATCGTTCCGCGTCCGATCATCTTGAAAATATGAGCGAAGAAGGGCTACTCTCCGCTCATATTTGGGCGCAGATGCAACCGATCTTTAAAAACCGTGAAACCATTTTGATCGAATCTTTAAAGGATATCCTTGCCGCCAATCCCGATGTTGAGACCGAAGAATTGGATACTGCCCGCCGCGAGGCTTTACGCGTTCAGCGCGCAACATTGGGCAGCCTCTTACGTGATGGAGTGATCTCAGACGAAATCTACGGAGAACTGGTTCACGAAGTGGATGAGGCTCTCACTGAGCAGCATATCAACTGGTCTCAACTCTTGCAGCTCGGGTCAGGGAAAACCCCCAATATCAAAAAAATGATGCTGGTTGTTATTCAAGAAGATGATCTGCATAATACTCTCAATGCACTAAGCAAAGCTGGTTTTGGTGTAGATCAATTCCCCAGCACGGGAGGGTTTTTGAGTCGCAAGAACGTGACGTTGATGATTGGTATCCCAAAAGATCGTGAAAAGGATGTCGTTCATCTTTTGGAAGAATCTTGTGAAAAACGTATTGAGTACCTGCGTTCTCCGCTTAACGGTGCTGGCGCATTTCTCCCCTTAGCACGCCCTGTCGCCGTGGATGTTGGCGGAGCGACTATTTTTACCTTTGATATAGAGGCTTACTATGAATTCTAATACTATGAAAATGATCATCGCCATCGTGCGCGATGTGGATGAAGAAGCAGTTGTAAAGGCACTTCTCAAAGAAAATTTCCGCGTTACGCAGATTGCCTCTAGCGGGGGGTTTTTCCATCGCGGCAATGCGACCCTAATGATTGGTGTGACTGAGCAAAGGGTTAATCTCGCCATTCAAACAATTCGTGAGAATTGCGAGCCCACTCTTGATCTTGCTGTTAAACACGCCACTGTTTTTGTGCTAAATATTGATCATTTTGAGCAAGTGTAAAGAGGCTAATCTCTGAAAAGAGCCCCCCCCCTGATTCTTTGATGAAAGAACCAGGGGATTTTTATTCCAAAACTACATTATCAATTAATCTTGTTTTTCCCAGGTAGACGGCCATTGAGATGAGTGCTTTTTTGCTAATTATGCTCATTTCTTCGAGTGTGTCATAGTCGGCGCAAGAGACGTATTCGAGGCGCGCCAAAGGTTCGGTGTTGATGATTTTCTCCATGATCCGGCGCAAGGTCGTGGCATCCCGTTCCCCTTTTTCGTAGGTAGATTGGGCTGCCGCGAGGGATTTTGAGAGAACGAGTGCAGCCCGCCGTTCTTCGGGATTAAGATAAGTATTCCGGCTCGACATGGCCAGCCCGTCTCGCTCGCGGATGATGGGGTTGGTCACGATTTCGATGGGCATGTTCAGGTCCCGAACCATTTGACAAATAACCGCCACCTGGTGGGCATCTTTCTGCCCGAAATAGGCTTTCTGTGGTTGAACGGCGTTAAAGAGTTTGGTGACGACCGTCGTTACACCCCGAAAATGACCGGGGCGTTTTGCGCCTTCGAGGGGTTTGGTAATTTCTTCAACATCGACCCATGTTTGAAAATCTGGGGGATAGATGATTTCTGGGGTGGGCGTCCAGAGCAGGGTTGCACCAGATTCTTGGAGGAGGGCAGCATCCCGCTCGAGGTTACGGGGGTAGGCTTCAAGATCGTCGGTGGGGGCAAATTGTGTGGGGTTGATGAAGATGCTAACCACAACGGAAGCAACTTCTTCGCAGGCGCGTTTTACAAGAGAAAGATGCCCCTCGTGCAGGAATCCCATTGTGGGGACAAGTCCAACTGGCTCTGGCAGGATGCTGCGTGCATCCCATAATTCGTTGAGGGTAGTAACTTTCTGTAGCACATTCATTCTAAATTCCTTATTGACAGTTTTTCTCCCTATGTTACACTATAAATATCAAATTCTAGTGAATAGGAGATTAAAAATGGCTTTTTCAAAAACTAATTCCAAAGGCACCACTTATTATTTGCACGCTAACGAACGCGTGACAAAAGCGGGCAAGAAATATAACTTGTATTTCTTCTCGAAAGACGTTCGCGCAGACAAGGCAGTTGACGCAATGCCCGAAGGCTACGAATTGATCGAAATGAAAACGGGTTTACCCGCATTGAAGAAAAAGAAATAGTCTAATAAAAAATGCTCATGCAAAATTGCATGGGCATTTTTTATTTAAGGAGAAAAGATGCCTAGTTTAAATCGTGTTCAATTAATTGGTAATTTGGGAAAAGACCCTGATGCTCGCTTTACGCCGACGGGAAAACAGGTGGTGAAATTTAGCTTGGCGGTTTCAAATCGCTGGAAGAAAGATGGCGATGTGCAGGAATATACCGAGTGGGTGAATATTGAGGCATGGGGGCGGCTGGCTGAGATCTGTAATGAGTATTTGCGCAAGGGGAGTTTGGTCTATATTGAGGGGCGTTTGAAGACCGATAAGTATCAGGATGATTCTGATGTGACGCGCTATTTTACAAAGGTGGTCATTCAGCAAATGCAGATGCTGGATAAGAAGGAAGCTAAGGGGATGATAGAGGAAATGCCTGCTGAGTATGAGACAGAGTAGAATGAACTACCCCGCCTTCGGCTCAGGTATGCGGCGCGATTTTTGCTCAGTTTTTTCAGGGTAAAATTGGGTTGCGTTTATCAAGTCGGCGGGGAGGTTAGGTCATTGTTAGTATACAAAAACGAAGAAGCCCATCTCAATCGGTAATGCTCCCAAACGGAGTATGATAATCTTTATGTCTCCACATTCATTTCCTCATATCCGTGTTAAAGGTTCACCCTATGAGCGTGGGCGGCAATACGGGCAGCAGGCTGCGGCGTATATTCGGCAAAATATTGAAGTTTATCAGGGCTTATTTGCGCACTATATCGGCTGGGATTGGGCGCAGGCGACAGAGCATGCCCTAATATACGAGGCGATTATTGGCGATTACCGCCCGCATTTTCTCGACGAAATACGTGGGATTGCGAAGGGGGCTGGTGTTGCATACGAAGACATTCTTGCCCTGAACGTGCGGACTGAGATCCGAAATGCAGGCATCGCTCAATCAGCTCCCAAAGAGTGTACTGCTTTCGTCGTGCTACCACCCCGCACAAAAGATAGACATACGTTAATCGGTCAAAATTGGGATTGGGTACTCCCTGTCACTGAAACGATCGTTATTCTGGAAGTCGAATCGGATAATAGCCCCAATTTTGTCACCGTGGTGGAGGCAGGGTTGTTGGCTAAGGTAGGCATGAACGCCGCAGGCATTGGTTTAACCACAAATGCCCTAAACTCTGATCTCGAAAAAGGGGAGGGCGGCATTCCCTACCATGTCATTTTGCGGGCAATTCTTGAATCTGAGAATTTCTCTGAAGCCATTGGCGCGGTCATATCACATCCACGAGCGTCGGCAGCCAACTATCTGGTTGCTCATCAAGCTGGGGAGAGCTTCAATGCTGAAACTGCACCCGGCAATTTTTCACGTGCCTATATTGACTTCCCTGAAGCGGATGTTTACGCACATACGAATCACTATCTTAGCCGAGAAATCGATTTTAAAGACCTCGGACCCTGGCGCGGCACCGACACTTTAGTGCGTCACCAGCGTATGGAGAAATTCTTGCGAACACACCCCAAAACCATCACTGTCCCTGATTTACAGACTGCCCTGGCCGACCATTTCAATTTCCCTGATGCGATTTGCTGTCACCCCGACTTTCATAAACCAAAATTTGAACAATTTATGTCGATTGCATCTGTCATCATGGATCTGGATACGAATATGATGTGGCTGGCAGAGGGAAATCCGTGCGAGACGGCGTACCGTAAGATAGCGTATGGAGAACTTCTGGAAGGATAGTGTTTTCCGTGTATCGTGCTGAGTGCGTGTTATTATTATGTAGAAGAACTTCTGCATAACACCCCCTTAGAAAGCAAAAAACACTTGAGGAAGTTTCGTCGCTGAGTCATTAATCGATTAGATTCAAGGTAGGAGGCGTGCTGGCATGATCATTTCTGAAGAAATTATAAAATTGATTTTAGCAATTGTAGTTGGTGGGCTAATAGGTGCAGAGCGCGAATTTCGTCATCGAGCAGCTGGTTTCCGAACGATCATATTTATTTGTCTGGGCTCTACACTCTTTACGATGTTCTCTCTAGAACTTGGTGGTGAAGTATCTCCTGTGCGTATTGCTGCCCATATGGTCACGGGGGTTGGTTTTCTGTGTGCGGGCGTAATATTGGAAAAAAAGTCACGGATTGTGGGATTGACAACAGCATCCACGATTTGGTTCACCGCTGCAATGGGCATGGGCATAGGTGGGGGGCAATATAAGATTATCGCAATGGCACTCATTAGTGCGATGGTGATATTGTGGGTATTTCCTAAGTTTGAGGAGTGGATATTCAATGTACGAGAGATGCGGACATATGAGATGGTCTGCGAAATCAATCGCGATAGGTTGAAAGAATTGGAAGGGATATTTAAAGAATGTGGTTTACAGGTGAAAGGACACAAATTAGCCAAGAAGAATGATGAGATGGTTTGCAATATAGACGCTTATGGGGCACCAGAAAATCATGAGCGAGTAATGGAGAAATTATTTACTGAAGCAGATGTAAAAGAGTTTCGATATTAGAATACAAAAAAGAAGCCCATCAAGAGATGGGCTTCTTCATTATTTAGCAGAATAGTTCTTACTCAATCGGCAATGCTTCCAACTGCTCGACTAAATCTTTGATCACATCAAATCCGCCTTGCCAAAATTCTGCGCTGCGGATGTATTGCCAGAGCTTAGGGGGATTTTTAATCGTATTTCAATTGTATTTTTTATCATTTATTGTATACTGAATATGCTTGATTTATCAGAGTTCTTAAAGAGAAATCAAGGTATAGAGAAATTGTAATTTGCGATCGAAAGGGGAATAATTTGGAGGAAGTAATGGCCACAACAGAAGAATTCAGCACCCAATGTTTCATTTGTGATAAGGATGTTCCAGAAGGCAATGCAGGTATGGAGTGTTCCAATTGTCATACCAGATATTGCCTCTGGGCACATAAAAAAGAACTAAATTACAAAGGAATTTGGACTGGGTATGGCGAGACGAATTGTCTGAAATGCGGGCAACTCATCTTCGGTGCGACTTCAGAAGAAGATTCTCAGAACACAAAGGAAAAGGCTACAAGACCAACCGGCTTTTACATCCTGACCGAGAATGCGCCGCAAGAATGTCCTTCGTGTGGTGGCGAAAAAATCAAAGCGATCCTCAAACCTAAAATGAGCACGCTGGCGCGAATCCTTCATGTTGTATTTGGAGTATTTGGCATTTGGGCAATAAACCAAGCTACTCTTTCCGGGCAATTTGACGATATGAATGGGGCAGTCATTTTCGTTATCTGGGCTGGAGTTCTTTGGGTTGCGGCTTCGTTTATCTGGTTAGGCCTTACTCTTCGCCCCATAGGAAGATATTTACTCGCCCCAGATTTTATAAAGCACGCCTTCTGCGGAGATTGCCAGCACCATTGGATTGTGGAAAAGAAATAAGAGGTTACCTGTTTTTAACAGAAATTTTAATAAAAAAGATGCCCTGTTATAAAATAATAGGGCATCTTTTTTAGCTGTTTTTTCGCCTACTACTCAATTGGCAACGCTTCTAACTGCTCTACTAAATCCTTAATTACATCAAAGCCGCCTTGCCAGAATGCTGCGCTGCGGATGTCGATGCCTGCTTCGGTGAGGATCTTTTCGGGGGCTTGCGATCCGCCCGCTGAGAGAAGTTTGAGATAGCGCGGCTTGAAAACCTCGCCTTCTGCTTTGAATTGCTTATAAAGAGAGAGCACGAGCAATTGCCCAAAGGCGTAGGCATAGACATAAAAGGGGGTGTGATAAATATGCGGGATCGAAACCCATTCCCATTTAAATTCGTCGCTGATTTCCATCGAATCGCCAAATTGCGTAGCAAGATTTTCAAGATAAGCGGCTGCCAACTCATCCACGGAAGCATTCTCTTTGACCATCTGATGCGCCTTGCGTTCAAAGAGCGAAAAATAAGCTTGGCGCATGATGGTGGCATAAGAATCATCGACTTGGCGGAAGAGCAGATCACGCCGCACAGATTCATCGGTCTCGTTTTCGAGGAGTTGATCAACGAGCATCATCTCGCCAAAGGTGGAGGCTGTTTCCGCCAGCGGCAGGGAGGAGTGAAAGGTAAAAACGTTATGATGTCCCGCTAACATCGAATGGATGGCATGCCCCAGCTCATGCGCCATCGTGGCCACATCATCTGCGCGCCCCTGATAATTGAGCATCACCCAAGGAGACATCTCTGGCATAACCGACCAGCAAAATGCGCCGCCACGCTTGCCTTTGCGGACTTCACTATCAAGATGTTCATCGTCGAAAACACGTTGGGCAAGGCGCGCCAATTTCGGGTCAAAGGTGGCAAACGAGTCCATCACCATTTCAGCGGCATCCCCAAAATCGTATTTTTTATCCGATTTTACGACGGGCGCGTATACGTCATATCGTCTCAATTTATCTACGCCGAGATGTTTGGCTTTCAACTTGAAATAACGCTGGAAAATATTCGCGTTTTTCTGACAGACATCCAGCAAGGTATCAACAGCTTCATCGGGGATATCGTTTCCCAAATTTCTGGCGGATATGGGACTGGAAAAGCTGCGCAATTTGACATTTTCGTTGCCCCAATCTCGTACCCGAGTTTGATACATCTGCCCAAGAATCGGCCCATCCTCAGCATATACCCGATAAAGCTCCTGATAAGCGGCTGCGCGCAGATCAGCATCTGCCCCACGGACATAGGTCATCAACTCGCCGCGCGTCATTTCTTTGGTTTCGCCATCCACTTCGAGTTTGTAGACATAGCGATTCGTGATTGCGCTGTAAAGAGTGATGAGTGCGCTGGAGCCAGTCACATTTTTGATATTGAGAACCTTCTCTTCGGCTTCGCTGAGGGTATGCGGTTTATAATTGCGCATTTCCTCGAGATAATAACGATAGTCGCCCGAAACATCCATAAAGCGTTCGGCGACATCTGCACCGAGGTCTTTCCACCAGAGGTCAAAGAAAAGCGTACGATTTTGCACTTCGGCAAGGAATTGCTCTACGCGAGATTGAGCCGATTGCGCTACTTGGTCTTGGGTATCAGCAGAAAAAGCCAGCCCTGCAAAAGAATAAAGTTTATGTGCAATACGCGTGCTTTTCTCGGAGGCTTCGAGCATCTCCATAAAGTCTTCCACGTCCATATCTGCTTTGAGGTTGGGGCGTAGGGCTTCAAATGCGGTAACTTGTTCATCGAGGGCTTTATAAGCCTTTTCTAATTCTGGACTCTCGAAATTGGGGTAAAGGTCTTTAAGACTCCATTTGCTTTGGCTGAAGGTCATTTTTTACGTACTCCTATAAAAATTTTAAGAAAAAATAAGACCTGAAAGGTTTTGCTCCTTAGAAACTTGCGGAGTGCTTCGTAAAAACCTGTCAGGCCTTTTTTTTGTGAATTGTTAAACGATACTACTGAGCCTGGGCTGCCAAATAATCATACCTCGCACGCAAAGTGCTGTGAATATAATTTTGCCAGACAGATACAATCCGATTCTGGGCATAGCTGTGCGTGGCATAGGTTTGGATAATAAAACGATCATCTACGCAGGAAGCTGCAACAATATCATTGCTGGTCGATGTCCCATATAAACCCCACAGCGGGGTGGCAGTACTGCCAGGAGCAAGACGCATTCGGTCGCCTAAATCCCAGCCAAGCCAATAGCCCGTTACCTTGCTTAATGAAAGCCCTTCATTTGGCATGTGGTGCGCCCTATGGCTACCATTAAGGGCATAGATCACAGTATCGTTAATATCTGTATCTGTCCAGTTCCTGGAAAAATCGACGCCACAGCGACCTGTAAGAAGGCTAAGTTTGCCATTGCCAAGCCGATCCATATCCCACTCTTCGAGGATAACCGAGCTGCCCTTCCCCAACGCGTCATTCAAATATACATAGAACTCACCCTGTAAATCGCTGCGTATTTCTTTAGCAGCAATGATCAGATCCCACCCCTGTCCTCTAGGCCCGTTGGTGAGTAATTGATTTTTGAAACGCCCTAGGTAATCAGCTTCATCAACATAATTTAAGCCCATACCTGATATGGCGATTGGCACATAGCGATAGACATTGAAATCAGCAGCAATATCTTCAAAAACCAAAATACTGGCAGATTTCATCCAGGTATCGAAATCTTCCATTGAAGGTGTTGTCGTTGGGACAGGGGCTGCTGGAGCAACTGTTGGGGCTTGCTGTACGGGGGCAAGAGTGGGCGCAGCTGGAGGAGCCGCAGGCTGGTTATTCAAAGCCGCCTGTGTGAGTTGCAATGCCATCGCCGTTGCTTCAAACTCCAAGGCCATTTTGGTTGGGTCAAAAGCTGGTTGCGCTGTAGGTGCGGCGGTACTAATAGTACAGCCCAAGATAAAGAATAATGCGGTTAAAAGTAAACCTATTTTGTTGCGGTTCTTTGATGAGGGGGACATGGAATCTCCTTTTACTATCTAAACAAGAAAGCGTACAGAAACACCTGCCACTATTGTACAATAAAACAGCCCCTGAATAAGGGGCTGTTTGCACTAGATATTGAAGCGGATATGCACTATCTCGCCGTCTTGCACAAGATATTTTTTGCCTTCAAGACGGAGCTTACCTTTATTTCGCGCCTCGCTCATCCCGCCAAGCGTGGTCAGGTCTTCGTAAGTGACCACCTCTGCGCGGATAAATCCCTTCTCTAGATCAGAATGGATCACGCCGGCTGCTTCCTGTGCATTTGCGCCGCGTTTCACTGTCCACGCGCGCACCTCATCTTCGCCAACAGTGAAGAAAGATTGCAAGGTCAGCAAGTCATAAGAAAGCCGAATCATTTTATTTAGCCCTGGCTCTTTGATACCGTATTCTTCCATGAACATCTCAGCATCATCGGCGGGGAGTTGGGAGATTTCCATTTCGAGTTTGCCCATTAAATCCACAAGGGGGATGGAATGCTCGGTTTCGACCTCAGGTTGGGCTTGCCCTTCTCCGAGATTCAGTAGGATCATCATCGGTTTTCGGGTGAGTAACCCAAACCCTGAGAGATCGTTTTTCTCTAACTCTGTAAATTCAACCCCTCGCAAGGGTTTATCCTCGGAGAGAATGGCGAGCAGTTTTTCAAATAGCTCTGTCTGCCGCGCGTTGATCTTTTTATCAGTCCCGCCGCGATCTTTTTCTTCGGCAAGACGCTCAAGTTTACGCTCCACTGCGATGAGGTCGTTTAGCAGCAATTCGCTATTCATTGCGACGATGTCCCTAGACGGATTCACGCTTCCAGACACGTGCGCTACGCTCTCATCTTCAAAGCAACGCACAACGTGGATCAATCCATCCATCTGCGCAATATGATTGAGTAACTGTCCAGAAATGCTGCCCTGCCCGCTACCTTCTAATCCGGCAATATCGGCGTAGGTTACTTTAGCGTACATCGTCTTTTCGGGGTTGTACATCGCCGAAAGCGTATCCACACGCGGATCGGGTACATCGACAACGGCGGTATGCACCTCCATTCTTCCTGCACTGGCGGTGGTGGGTTGGTCATGACCAGTGAGGGCATTATAGAGGGTTGTTTTGCCTGTTTGGGGTAATCCTATTATTCCTAGTTTCATTTTATTCCTTTAAAGACTTTAGACTAAGTCTGATGTCTTGAGTCTGATTTTTCATCCTTGACCTGCATGAAGGCTATTAGTATACTTCTTTTCGCTGTAGCCGAAACGCTTGTAATGAGCAAATGCCGAAGTGGCGGAACTGGCAGACGCGTACGACTCAAACTCGTATTCCCTCGGGAGTGAGGGTTCGATTCCCTCCTTCGGCACAGCATTATAGCACGCCCTTCTTCTATGAGAAGGGCGTGCTTTATTTTAAAAATCTCTGGGGCTTATTATTAAAAATCATGTTATGATTCGACTACTGCTCACTCTCTACAAAGGAGAAAACATGCCAGCATCAGATAATATTCTTGCCGTCATCATGGGTGGAGGGCAAGGAACACGTTTATATCCGCTTACCAAACTTCGCGCCAAACCAGCCGTACCGATTGCAGGGAAATACAGGTTGATCGATACGACCCTCAGCAATTGCATCAACTCTGGTATTTATAAAATTGCAGTGTTAACACAATTTAATTCTGTCTCTTTGCATCGGCACATCACGCGCACCTTCAATTTTGATACATTCCATACAGGTTGGGTGCAAATTCTCGCAGCCGAGCAAACGCCCGACAGCGCAGATTGGTATCAGGGCACAGCCGATGCCGTCCGCAAACAATTGGGAGAAATTCAATCCACTGGCGCAGAGCACGTTCTCATCTTGGCTGGTGATCATCTTTACAGAATGGATTATGGGGAAATGGCCGATTTTCACCTCAAACGGGATGCCGATGTGACCGTTGCCGTGCAACCCATTTTAAGAGAAGATGCTCCCCGTTTTGGCTTGCTCAAACGCGAGAAAGGTGATCGGATCTCGAACTTTGTCGAAAAACCAAAAGACACAGCAACCCAAGAAGAATTTATCAGCAGAGATGATGAAGAAAGACCTTTTCTCGGCTCAATGGGAATCTATCTCTTCAAGACTCAAGTCTTGGTCGATTTGCTGAATGATTACCCTGAATATGACGATTTCGGCAGTGACGTAATCCCGCACTCGATCAAATCTCATGGCGTTTATGGTTTCGGCTTCGACGGCTACTGGCGTGATATAGGAACGATCCGCGCTTTTTATGATACAAATCTGGAACTAACGCTTTCAGAAGCCCCTTTTAATTTCTATAGCAAAAACAGTCCAATTTATACACATGCCCGCTATTTACCTGGCTCCACTGTAGAAGATAGCCATTTTAAAGATGTTCTTCTTGCAGAGGGATGCCGCATCTATCAAGCAGATATTACCCACTCAGTGATCGGCTTACGGAGTCGCATCACATCGAATGTGCGCATCAAAGACAGCATCATCATGGGCGCAGATTCTTATATCGCGGAAGATACAGGCGGTATTCGAGTTGGGATCAAGAAAAACTGTGATATCGAGGGCGCGATCCTCGACAAAAACGTCCGCCTGGGGAATGATGTCGTTATCAAACCTTTCCCGCGTGGCACAGATATGGATGCTGAAAAATTCATCGTCCGAGATGGAATTGTGATCATCCCGAAGAATACCCACATCCCCGCCGGGACGCGCATCACGCCTGAGGATGTTTAGCTTTCACACCCCTTGTCCCAATGCTCTGCGTTGAGACACTGCGTAAAATTGCAACGCAGAGCATTGCAACCAGAGGAAGACCTATCCTTACTTTTAACGGTAGCGAACCAAAATCAAGAGCGAAGCGCTGCTTCTAATCAATCTATAAAATTATGTCTAACCCTAATCTCTCTATTCAACTGAATCCTAAAAAAATCCTGAAAATCCTGCTGGGGATCACGCTTGCGCTTGTGGTATTGAATATCGTCGCACTCTATTTGCGTTTTTTTCCAGAGCGGTATCAGATCTATAATCAATTTCATGAGTTTATTGTGGATCTGATCGTTAACCAATTTGCGTTGAATACGGAGATGAATTTCCCGACTTATTTTTCTTCTATACAACTTTTGCTTGCGTCAATTTTGTTCTTTTTAATCGCCGCATGGAAAAAACTGGAAGGCGATAAATATCGTATTCACTGGAAAGGGCTTGGCTTCCTTTTGCTTCTTTTCTCGATTGATGAGTTTACGGTAATGCACGAAAGGTTGAGCAAGCTCTTTAAAAATCTACCCGATTTCTATGGGCTTTTTTCCTTCAAATGGGTTTTTGCAGGGATTGGTTTTGTCGTTATTTTCGGGTTACTCTATTTGATGTTTTTCTTTCAACTTGAGAAAAAATATAAAATTTTATTTTTAGCCTCAGCAGCACTTTTTTTTATTGGCGCATTGGGATTCGAAATTATCAGCGGGCGTTATGCGAATTATAACGATACTCGAAATATTACCTACAATATGATCACAACGGTGGAAGAAACACTGGAAATGGGCGGCATTTCGCTTTTGGTATATTCTTTGTTCGATTATATAAAAACCCATTTTCCCGAAACCCGCTTTTTCTTAAACACGGAAGAAAGCAAATAACAAAACTGTAGAGAATCTTTGCTTGACTATCCCCTGCGAAGGATGTAAACTCTACCTGTTGGGGAGTAGCCAACCTGCACTCGTAATACTCGCAGGGTGAATTGTCGTCAACACAGAGTAAGGGCTGTTTTTTCGCCCCGTAGGGTAGTTTCATCACCCCGCTCTCGGCAATTCAACGCTTCTGATTAGCGAAGGCAAGACCAACACGCGATGCGTGTTGGTCTTTTTTAATCTACCCACACCCCTGCCCTCACCCCCGCATCGCTCCGCTTGCTCCTCCTCTCCCGCCTTGCGGGATAGGGAAGTTCGAACGAAGCAAGAACAGGTGAGGGCGTATGAAAGGTAAAAACTATGAATACAAAAAATGAAGCATGGCACTCCCTTGACCCTGAAACGGTTCTTCGACATTTAGAAGTACACGAAGATGGGCTGAGCGCGGAGCAAGTTGCAAAGCGGCTGGCTATTTATGGATCAAATCAACTGACAGAAGCTCCCCGCCCCGGGTTTTGGGTGAAGCTCTGGGCACAACTAAATAACTTTGTCGTTATCTTACTTTTTGTGGCGGCATTCGTCTCCGGTTTGATCGGGGTGCAGGAATTTCAGCATACGGGTGATTTTGGTGCTTTTGTAGAGGCTGGCGCAATTTTGATGATCGTCGTCTTGAACGCGGTTCTAGGACTTGTTCAGGAGGGTAAAGCAGAAGAGGCTCTTGCTTCACTTAAACAAATGTCTGCCCCAGAAGCGCATGTTTTGCGTGAGGGGCGGCGCATTTCTATCCCATCTCACGAATTGGTTCCCGGTGACATCGTTTATGTCGAGGCTGGTAATTACGTTCCCGCAGATGTACGTCTAATCGAATCGATCAATCTGCGCGTCGAGGAAGCCTCGCTTACAGGAGAATCTCTCCCTGTTCAAAAGAATGCTTCTATGCAACTTGAGAAAAATGTCCCCATCGGTGACCGCAAAAATACCGCCTTTATGGGCACAACAATCTCCTACGGGCGCGGGCGTGGCGTCGTCACCGATACCGGGATGCGCACTCAGCTTGGGCTAATTGCCGAAATGCTCTCATCCGTTGAGACTGAAGAGACACCCCTTCAAAAACGTCTTGATGAGCTGGGTAAAACCCTCAGCATCATCTCTCTCGTTTTGGTCGCCATCGTTTTCGTTGTTGCCGTCTTCAATAACACCGATTTCAATCTCCTCTTCCAAACACCTGGCGAATACTTTACCCAGTTTAGCAAAGAGATTACCGAAGCCTTTATCATTGCCATCTCGCTGGCGATAGCTGCCGTGCCAGAAGGATTGCCTGCCGTTGTGACGATTAGCCTCGCACTGGGGATGCGGGAAATGGTGCGGAAGCACGCCCTCATCCGGAAGTTGTCCTCGGTAGAGACACTTGGTTCTGCCACCATTATTTGTTCCGATAAAACGGGAACCCTGACACAGAACGAAATGACCGTTACCCAGCTTTGGGTGGACGGAAGTTTCGTTGATGTCTCTGGCACGGGCTACGTCCCCAAAGGAGATTTTTCTGTCGACGGCAAGAAGATTGACTTCAAGAGTTATCCCGCTGTACTCACCACACTTTGGCTGGGCGTGCTAAATAATGATGCCATGATCGAGCCAACAGGAGAAAGCGGTGAAGAAACAACCTGCCGTATTGTTGGCGATCCTACCGAAGGTGCAATTTTGGTCGCAGCCGCCAAAGCAGGCGGCCTCAATAAAGAATTGAGCAAAGCATATCCGCGTGAGGGTGAAATCCCATTTGATTCAGAACGCAAACGCATGATTACAATTAATGATGTGGATATTCCGCGCGTCGAAGACCTTTCTCCTTTTACCGACGAACGCTACCAAGACTGGGACATCATCACGATTAAAGGCGCGCCCGATATGGTGCTTGATCTTTGCACTCAATATCAGGGGATGGACGATAATACCCTCCCGATGACTGACGCCGCGCGTAATCGGATTAAATCTGCTAATGACAAGATGACCAAAAACGCGCTACGCGTGCTAAGTGTTGCTTACCGCCTCGAACGCGACGTCCCCAACGAGGGCACGTCTGCTGAAGAATTGGAACACGATCTTGTCTTTGTCGGTTTGCTCGGCATGATAGACCCCGCCCGCATGGAAGTTCGCCCCGCACTAAAAAATGCCCGCAATGCTGGTATCCGCACAATTATGATCACGGGTGATTTCCCCAATACAGCAAAAGCCATTGCTGAAGATATTGGATTGATGCGACCAGGGAGGCAAGTTCTTACTGGCGCAGATCTTGACACGCTCAGCGACGAAGATTTGATCCGCGAGATCGAAGAGACAGATGTTTTCGCCCGCGTTTCTCCCGAACATAAAATGCGCATTGTAGATGCCCTCCAGGCCAACGATGAAGTTGTCGCGATGACGGGCGATGGAGTGAACGATGCCCCTGCCATCAAACGCTCTGATATTGGCGTAGCGATGGGCATCACCGGCACGGATGTTGCCAAAGAAACAGCCGATATGGTGCTCACCAATGATAACTACGCCAGCATTGTCCACGCCGTAGCGCAGGGACGGATCATCTATAGCAATATCCGCAAATTTGTCTTTTTCCTGCTCTCCAGCAATGTTGCCGAGATTATGATCATCTTCCTCGCGACTTTAGCTGGGTTGCCCGCTCCATTGACCGCTATCCAGTTGTTGTGGCTAAATCTTGTTACCGATGGTGCACCCGCCCTAGCCTTAGCGATGGAAAAAGGCGACCCCGATATTATGGATAATAAGCCTCGGCCCAAAAACGAGCCTATTATTCACGGTCCGATGCGCACAGGGATTATCATCCAGACGATCACACAAACGAGTGCAGTTTTAACGGCATTCGCTTTGGGTCTCCTCTGGCATCTGGAAACGGGAGCAAGCCTACCAGCAGGAGCGAACCCGCTCATCTATTTGCTGGAACATGATTGGCGTGGTGTTGATGTCCAAACAGCGGAGACGATGGCTTTCGTCACGCTATCCCTCGCCGAATTATTCCGCTCTTATACTGTCCGTTCGGAGAAAGCTTCGCTGTGGAAGATCGGATTTTTCTCAAATAAATATATGCAATATGCGGTTGGTTTTTCGATGGTGCTGGTTGTGTTAGTGGTGAACGTGCCTTTCTTGCAGCCAATTTTCAACACACATTTTCTAACCTCGACCGAGTGGGGCGTGGTGATCGGCTTGGCACTAATCCCGGCAATTTCGGAAGAGATCACCAAGTTTTTCTTGCGGCGTAAATAAAAACACTGGCAACTACTCGGGTACGTCTTTGCGAGGCAGTTTTATCGCCGAAGCAATCTCCCTATCGGTGCAGGAGACTGCCGCGTCGCAAGACGCATGCTCCTCGCAGAGACATTTCAGAGAGAGTGAGTAGTTACATACACTGAAAGTAAGAAAGCGGAGGCATTAGAACCTCCGCTTTTTTTCTTTACCGATTCTTTACAGTATAGATAAAAAACTTTCATATTACCCCTGTAAACTGAGAGCGTAAGTTCAAATACTAAAACGATTAGCTCTTGAAGAGCTACAGGAGAAAATTATGAAAAAGAAAACTTTATTTACACTCACACTCATCGCTGCCAGCGCGTTGCTGATTGGTGCTTGCGCTCCCCTTGAAACAGTTTCCGCAGAAGCCGCCCCCGTAGAACCTGCCGCTGAA
This sequence comes from Anaerolineae bacterium, assembly GCA_018645405.1. GTDB lineage: Bacteria > Chloroflexota > Anaerolineae > Anaerolineales > Villigracilaceae > Desulfolinea. The sequence goes on from JABGOQ010000135.1 coordinate 25,916, forward strand.
GTGGCTCAGGCCTCCGTTGCTCCGGTATCAATGCCTGCTAATAATGGAAATGGCGGCAATAGTATGCAAGACCGAAATGGCAGCGGCAATAATCCGCAAGAGGAAGATTGCGACGGTACCCTCAGCTTTGTCCCCGCCGAGGCTTTGACCCAGACCGAGATTGATGGCTTAAGCTTCATGCGCGAAGAAGAAAAACTCGCCCGTGACGTTTACCTGACTCTCTACGATGTATGGGGATTGCCCATCTTCCAGAATATTGCCTCCAGCGAACAGCAACACACCGATGCAGTCAAAGGCTTGCTTGAATTCTATGGCGCGGCAGACCCCGTCACGGACGATACCATCGGCGTCTTCGCCAATGATGATCTACAAGCCCTCTATGATCAACTTGTTGAAAAAGGCAGTCTTTCCCTCGCGGATGCACTCGAAGTCGGCACAACGATTGAAGAAATCGACATCCTCGACTTGCAAGAGTACCTTGCCGAAACCGATGATCCTAATATCACCATGGTCTACGAGAATCTGCTGAAAGGCTCCTACAATCACTTGCGTGCCTTCGTCTCACAATATGAAGGAGAAAGTGGAGAAAGTTTCGAGCCATCCTATATGACCCTCGAAGGCTATAATGAAGCCCTTCTTAATGCTTCATCTGGTCATGGAGAAGGTGGTCAAGGTGGACGTGGGCGCGGACGCGGTGGAAATGGTAAGAACTAAACCATCAGATTGACATTCCCCATATTCATGAGAAATCCCCGTTTCTTTTCAAAGGAACGGGGATTTTATTTAATGCGTAGAAGCGTCAGGCAGATCTGCCCAATTGGTGATCTATTCCCCGCTATTTTTTTCTCTCCAGACAGTTACTTGATTCCGTCCATTTTCTTTGGATTGGTAGAGAGCTTTGTCTGCTTTATCCAGCAGTGTGGGGATATCCATCTCAACAGGCGTTTTCTCGCTGGATACACCTGAACTAATTGTCACACTCATATTTTTCCTATCAAAAGATGTTATCTGGTTTCCAACTAGCTTACGCAATTTCTTCGCGGTTTTCAACGCAGCTTCTTCATCAGTATCTGGCATCAAAATAACAAATTCCTCCCCTCCGAAGCGAGCAAAAATATCCATGCTTCTAATATTCTTCTGGCACAAATTTGCAAGAGCGATCAAAACCTGGTCACCAGCTAGATGACCATAAGTGTCATTCACATTTTTGAAATGATCAATATCGAAGATGATTATCGATAATGGCGTCTTACTTCGTTTTGCACGTTCAAGTTCCTTCTCAGCAAGATCAAAAAAGTGGCGACGATTATATATTTCTGTCAGGGGGTCAGTAGTAGCCAGCTCATGCAATTTCACATTGGCGATTTCAAGAGCCTGGTTTGCGATTTCAGCTGCTTCTCTGGCAATTTGCGTTTCTTCGAAAAGGCGCAAATTCTCAATAACGGCCGCTGCTTGGGTGGTTAGGGCCATGAGCAAGTCAGCATCGCGCTGAGTGAACTTACGCTGTCCCGGCAGGTTAATAGCAGTTGTCGTACCGATGACAGTCGATGTCCCATCAGCACCCTTCGTGATCAAGGGGACAACGATGAGAGGACCAGCTTCATTCTGCATGCGTCGCACCCGTGTCTCCTCTGGCTCAATACCATCGTCGGCACTCAAGGAGATGACCGGTTCTTTTGATTTAATCACTATCCCACTGATACCCGCAATGACTTCTTCGTAAGTCAAAGGGATCTCACCCGCGATGCCTCCATGAACTATGGCGAGCTGAATTTCTTTGCGCTCCTGGTCTAAAAGGATCAGCGTTGTTCGGTCAGCTTGCACCAATTCATTGAAGTGACTGATCAAATTCTGGCAAATCCCCTTGAGGTCGGTGGCTCCCAAAATGGCTTTGGCTGCCGCAAGTAATTCTTCTGTTTCCTGCAAGGCTTGCTGAAACTGTTCTTCCGCCTGCACCCGCTCTGTGATATCACGTGCTGCAACAACTCTGACCTGATTTCCTTTGTAGAGGGCTGTTTTGGCATGAACTTCCAACGGGAAAACCGATCCGTCTTTTCTCAATCCCGTTAACTCGTATGGTTTTTCATATCTGGTCTGAATATGTTTTCTCGCTATTTGGCGAGTTTCAGGCGTTATCAACTCAACGACATCATTGCCTTTGAGTTCTGCTTGTGTATAACCAAATAACTCTTCCACGGCCTGGTTGATATCTAGAATCACTCCCTTGTCGTGAATAAATACGCCTTCAAACGTTGATGCAGATAGCTCCCGAAACCGCTCCTGACCCTTTTGCATTTCAAGGGCGCGTAGACGTTCAGTTGCAGCCTGTTTTCTGGTTGTAATATCGCGCACACTACCTTGAAAGCCTGTTATCCAACCATTTTCTTTCTGCCGAAGGGTTGCGCTCACAAGAGCATCGATCTTCTTTCCATCTTTTCGTTGAAGTTCGACTTCAAAATTCTTAACCGATCCCTGAGCGGAAATAGCATTTTCAAATTCTGATCGAAGGGAAGGATTAACCATCACATCTAATATGGTCATTTGCTTTAGCTCGCTCTTTGTATAACCAAGTACGTCTTCACAGGCAGGGCTAACATCTCTAATTTGTGAATCTAGCCCGGCAACAAAGATGAGGTCTTTTGAGTCTTCAAAGATTCTACGGTATTTCTTTTCACTTTCTTTTAAACTAATATTCGTTTCTTCAAGTTCTGTAGATAAACTCTCAACCCGTTCAAATGATTTTGAAAAACGGGCTGCCAATAAAATCGCTTGAACAAAAACTAGCCACCAGACAGTTTCATAAATATTTACAAAGAGAGATGCGGATCGGCA
>JABGOQ010000114.1 GCA_018645405.1 Anaerolineae bacterium
ATTCCCTTTCTGGTTAGTTCAATAAATTGGATTTTATATCTTACTCCTGACCACTCACCTTCAGTCTTAAAATCTGTACTCCAAATATTGAATATTGGTACTACTGTTCTGAACTTGATGTTGTCTTTATCTATTAAGTGTGTTATCCCCAAACCTCTCGCGCAACCCCCTCACCTGCTCTGCCGCATGATACGAAGACCGCACCAGCGGACCCGATTCGACCCATCTGAATCCCAAATCTTTGCCAAATTCTTCTAATTCTGCAAATTCTTCGAGCGTGTAATAGCGTTCGATAGCGAGATGTCTTCTGCTCGGTTGCAGATATTGTCCAATGGTCAATATATCCACACCCCAACTGTGCAAGTCGCGGATGACTTCTTTGACTTCATCCATCTCCTCGCCCAAGCCAACCATGATGCCCGATTTTGTCAGCCCTTTTGGCATTAGTTTTTTTGCATTTCTCAACACCGCTTCTGTTTTAGCATAATTGCTTTGCGGCTGGATAGATTTGAAAAGCCGTGGCACGCTTTCTACGTTGTGGTTCAAAATATCGGGTTTTGAGTCCATCACAATTTTCAACGCTTCCACTGATCCCTTAAAATCGGGAATTAGGACTTCTACCGAGCAATCATCCATAATTTCATGGATGCGGCGGATGACCATCGCAAAGATCGGTGCGCCGCCGTCTCGCCGTTCATCTCTATTCACGGATGTAATTACGGCGTGCTTCAAATCCATCGACTTCACGGCTTGCGCCACGCGCTCGGCTTCGCCCCAATCCAAGCTTTCTGGCATCCCGTGCTTCACATCGCAGAATCCGCAGGAGCGCGTGCAAACATCGCCGAGCATCAAAAAGGTCGCCGTGCCAGCACCGAAGCACTCGCCTAAGTTGGGGCACATCGCTTCTTCGCAGACGGTGTGCAATTCTTTGCGGCGCATTAGGGCTTTGATTTTCTTTTGTGTCTCGCCCGATGGCGCGCGCACTTTGATCCACTCTGGGCGGCGCATCGGTTTGGCGGTAGATGATTCGGGGGAGATTCTGTCTCGGGTAGGGGTAGCAGGCATAAATCCTCGTATGTTTCGATAAATCTTTGATAGCAATAATCTTTTAGGAGTGGGATAACGTGTCTCGGGCGGGATGCGGCTAATCGTCCAATTTTTTAACCTTCAATCTTAAACCTTCGACCTCAACAACTTCGACACGCTCGCCTTTTGAAATTGCCTCCGTTAAATCAACTTTTTCTGCGCTCCAAAGTTCGCTACCAACCCGAACCATCCCGTCTGGAGCAAAATCCGCTTTGACAAAACCTGTTTTACCAACCATCGACTCATGCCCCGTGCGGATGGGCGCCTTGAGCGCGCGTAGCGCAAAGCCGAGAATGGCGGTGAACATGGCAGCGATCAGTAGCGCAACGGTGATGACGAGCGGGATGGAAACGCGGGCAAATTCGGGCGTGCCAGCAGAGTTGAAAAGCACCAGCGCACCGACGATGAAAGAGCCGATGCCCGCCGCGGTGAGCGCGCCATGCGTGGGGGCTTTTACGTCGAGAATGAAAAGGACGAAGGAAATAATGATGAAAATAATGCCAAAATAGTTGACGGGGAGAACGCCCATGCCGTAGGTGGCGAGGGCGAGCGCGACCACGCCGATAAAACCCGCCACCCAGCCGCCCGGACTGCCCAACTCGATGAAAATGGCTTGCGTGCCGATGGCGATCAACAGAAAGACGATATTGGGGTCGGTGAGCATCTTGAGCAATTGTTCGATAAGGGTGAGGGGGATATCTTCAACACGGGCGTTATTGGTGTTGAGTATGCGAGTCTCATTGTTGATGGTGATTTCGTAGCCGTTGAGCTGTGTGAGTAGGTCGCCAAGATCGTTGGCTATAAAATCGACTAGTCCAACTTCGAAGGCTTCTTTTGCAGAAACAGCGCGCGCTTCTTCGATAGTGGCTTCGGCTAGGGCAATGGCTTCAGTGCCACGTCTTTCAGCCAGCGCGCGGACTGTGGCTTTGAGGGCTTCAGTTGCTTTGGCTTTGGCCGTGTCGTCAATATCTGTTCCGTCTGAGTTGATGGGACTGGCTGCGCCGATAATGGTTTCGGGTGCCATTGCCGATGCGTGCCCTGCGAGCGTGATTATTGTTCCTGCTGAGCCAGCCATGGCTCCTTTGGGTGAAACGTAAACAATAATTGGGATGTGGCTACCTCGAATGATTTGGAGCATTTCGTTCATTGTGTCGATGCTGCCGCCGGGAGTGTTGAGTTGCAGGATGAGCATCTCGGCATTTTGCCGCTCGGCGACATTCACCGCACGTTCAAGATATTGCTGTGATGCAGGGGCGATTGCGCCATCTATGGTCATGGTCATAATCGTGGAAAGACCATCTTGGGCATGGGCAGCTGTCTGCGAAAGGAATAGCGCAGTAAGTAGGATGAAGAGGAGTTTTTTTATACGTTTCATGGTCTAGGTATTATACTCTTTTTGATGAGAAGGGCATGAATTTTAAACACGAAGTGTATGAAGGAGCACAAAGTTTTTCTTTTTTTGTGAATCTTTGTGTCCGTTGTGTTTAAGAAATACAGTGACTTAGTCGCTCAACCCCTTCTATAATCTCATCTTCACTGTAAAAAGCGAAGCAAAGGCGCATATATTCCGTCATCCCCTGATTTGCGGAGAATAATACCCCCTGCCGAAAATCTACTTTGAACTCTTTTGCGTGCTGACGTAATTCAGTTGTATTTTGTCCTCGAATACGCACCCAGAAGAAAAAGCCACCTTGCGGGAGGGTATATTCTGCTGAGGGGAGCATCTCTTTTATTGCCTTATCCATCACGTTAAGACGGGAGTGATAAGTTCTGCGTAAAAGAGCAATATTTTTCTCTAAATCTCCAGAGGTAACAAGCTCGTGGACAATCGCAGAAGTGAAGGGATTCATCCCACCACCACTGTCTAATAATCCTGCACTCATGATTTTTTTGAGTACTTTCGGATGCGCTTGTACCCATCCCAGCCTTAAGCCGGGCGCAAGGATTTTTGAAAAAGAGTTGAGCGATGCAATTTGTGTAGAATCTTTGGCAAAAAGGGCAAAAGGTTTTAGGGGTAGACCTGACAGGTTTTCAAAAGAATTTTTTTGATGTGATTTTCTCCCTTCCTGTATATGTTTTTTGCTTGGAGAATTTTCTTTAAAATCTGTCGGGTTTCCGTAGGGTAAAAGGTGATAAACCTCATCAGCGACAATAAGAAAATCATGTTTTTCTGCTAATTCAATTAGCTTTTCGCGTCGCTCTAGAGAAAGCGTATGTCCGCTTGGATTCTGAAAGGTAGGGATTGTGTAGAGTAATTTAGGCTGATATTTTTTCAATTCATCTTCCAGGGCATCTGCATTTAAACCTTCTTCATCTATGGGAATAGAAATAACGCGCAAACCATGATCGGCAAAAATCCGCAGAGCTAGAAAATAAGTGGGTTCTTCTACGAAGACGGTATCACCAGCCTTCGTATATAGCGTTGTTAATAAATTGAGCGCAGAAGAAGAGCCTGTGCTGATAAATAAAGAATCAGCATCTACCTTCTTGTCCAATGAGCCAGTCAAAAAATCAGCTAGTGCAACGCGAAAATAACCATTCCCTTGCTCTCTTCCATATTGCAAAGAAGCATTTATCCCTTTTGTAAAAGCTTTTTCACTCGCAAGGCGCAGTATTTCGTCTGGCAAGAGATTGAAATCTGGGTTGCCCATGCCCAAGTCAATAAAGTCGGTGGAGCAAATAGTTTGAACGATATTTTTATTTGTGTTCATATGAGAAATTATAATCTCTTACTAATTAGTTTTGACATGATCAAATGCGTTACGACCCTGGAAGAAGAATTTCCAAGATACGTCGAATGGGGTCAAAAAACACGATATAGGCTTTTGCTGGGGATTTGGTGAAATCCTGGCTTGACCCTATCTAGGCATCACGGTAAAATCACTCTCGCTATTCCAATAGTATGCGGGAGTCGCCAAGTGGTAAGGCATCAGCCTTCCAAGCTGACACTCGCGGGTTCGAATCCCGTCTCCCGCTCTTTGGGCCCGTGGCGCAGCGGTTAGCGCAAACGACTCATAATCGTTGGGTCGCTGGTTCGAATCCAGCCGGGCCCACTTTT
>JABGOQ010000192.1 GCA_018645405.1 Anaerolineae bacterium
TACTTGCTCATCATCAACGACCAAGACTTTTAACATGGAGACATTATACTTTAACTTTTCCCTAATTTGACAAAGATTACCCTTCGCGGGTATAAATAACTTACATTTGAACGGGGAGCCTTCACTGGCTGAGAGGAGCACACCATGCTCGACCCGCATAACCTGATCTGGATAATGCCAGCGGAGGGATTTTGCATTTATCAAAACATCCTCCCAACGGCGAGGATGTTTTTTTATGTCTAAACGAGCCATTATCTTCATTAACGGAGATTTACCCAACCTCGATGCTGCGTGCAAAACAATTCGGGATGATGATTTCATCATCGCTGCGGATGGCGGGACGCGGCACGCACTTACTTTGGGCTTGCTCCCATCTGTCGTCATCGGTGATCTCGATTCACTTGATTCCGTTAATTGGCACGTCCTTGACGAAAATCGCGTTGAAATTATCGAATATCCCCAAGACAAAGACGAGACTGATCTCGAACTAGCTCTCGCCTACGCCATTGATTCGGGCTATAAACAGATTCGCCTCATCGCCGCCTTGGGGGGGAGACTCGATCAGACCCTCGGCAATCTCTCCTTGCTCACAGATGAATCTCTCGCTGCGCTAGACCTGCGCCTCGATGATGGGATCGAAGAAGCGTTTTTTGCGCGGAGGCAAGCCCAAATCCACGGGCGAATCGGCGACATCATCTCCTTAATCCCGTGGGACGGTGAAGTAAAGATTGCCTGCACAAAAGGCTTGCGTTGGTCACTCCAAAAAGAAATACTCTATGCTCACAAAACGCGCGGCATCAGCAATGAGATGATTGCCGACGTTGCCCAAATCCAAATTGAGAGCGGTTTACTGCTCATTATTCACACCCGAAAAACTGCATTGCACTCGTAGAGTGCGTTGCAGTTGACTCTAAAAGGAACTCAAAATGAAAAAAATAATCTTACTCTTATTTATCCTCGCCCTCGCCGCCTGCGCCCCGCAAGCCGAACAACCGACCACCCTGACCGTGATGACCCACGACTCTTTCGCGATCAGCGAAGAAGTGGTAGTGGCATTTGAAGAAGCGCAGGGCGTGAAAGTGGTCTTTCTCGCCAGCGGGGACGCCGGCTCTGCGCTCAACAAAGCCGTGCTGACAAAAGATGCTCCGCTCGCCGACTTGCTCTTCGGCGTGGACAACACCTTCTTGTCTCGCGCCCTCGAAGCCGAGATTTTCGAGCCTTACGACGCGCCTGCATTGGCTGAAATCCCTGCAGAATTTAAGCTAGATGCGTCAAATAATGCTCTCCCCGTCGATTTTGGCGATGTCTGTATCAATTATGACAAATCCTATTTTGCTGAGAAAGGTTTGGCTGTTCCCGCAAATTTTGAAGATTTGCTTGCTCCTGAATATAACGGCTTACTCGTCGTCGAAAATCCTGCCACATCATCACCCGGATTAGCATTCTTGATGGCGACCATTGCCCACTTTGGCGAAGATGGTTATCTTAGCTATTGGCTGGGATTACGCGACAACGGCGTTGTAGTCGCAGATGGCTGGGAGACGGCGTATTACACAAACTTCTCTGCCTCATCTGGGCGTGGACCACAGCCGATGGTCGTTTCCTATGGCTCCAGTCCCGCTGCTGAAGTAATTTTCGCCGAAACCGCGTTGGATGATGCTCCCACCGCCTCCATTCTTGGACCAGAAACCTGTTTCCGTCAAATCGAATTTGTTGGTATCTTGACTGGCACCGAAAACCGCGCCCTCGCCGAAGCCTTCATCGATTTCATGCTCTCCACCGAATTCCAGGAAGACCTCCCGATGCAGATGTTCGTCTACCCCGCTTTGCCCTCCGCTCAACTTCCTGATGAGTTCGTTGCCTACGCCGAGCAACCTGAAAACCCCGCCAGCCTTGACCCTGCCCTCATCGCCGAAAAGCGTGAGCAATGGATTAGCGATTGGACAAAGACGGTTTTGAAATAATGTTTAACCGCCAAGACGCAGAGAGCGCAGAGTTTTTTTCTGAAAACGCCAAGAAAAACACTTTAAAACCTTGGCGTGCTTGGCGTCTTGGCGGTTCTCTTAAGAACTGGCTCCCCGCCCTCCTCTTCCTCGGATTATTCTTCTTCTACCCTCTCGTCAAGATTTTGACATTGGGGGTAGATTCTCCTGAATTTCTCTCGCCAGCATCTCTACAAATTGCATTAGATAGCCTCGGCTTTACCCTCTATCAAGCCGCACTTTCGATGCTGCTAACGCTTTTGGTTGGGTTGCCTGCCGCGTATCTTTTTGCTCGTTACGATTTTCTCGGCAAGTCGCTTTTGCGTGCGCTGACCGCTGTCCCCTTTATGCTCCCGACCGTCGTTGTCGCGGCGGGATTCAATGCCCTGCTCGGCGCACGCGGCTGGCTCAACCTGACACTGATAAATCTCCTGGATTTGGAGACTCCGCCGATCACGGTTTTATACACCCTTGGCGCAATTTTGCTCGCGCACGTTTTCTACAATACGACCATCGTCATCCGCGTTGTTGGGAACGCGCTTTCTCGCCTTGATCCTCGCGTAAACGAAGCCGCGCGTCTGCTCGGTGCAAATCGCTGGGATGCCTTTTGGCGCGTCACCTTTCCGCTTTTGCGACCCTCTATTTTGGCGGCATCTCTGCTCGTTTTCCTCTTCGATTTCACCAGCTTTGGCGTGATATTACTGCTCGGTGGTCCCAGCTTTGCGACCATTGAAGTCGAGATTTATATCCAAACCCTCTCAATGCTCAATCTCCCTGTCGCCGCGCTGCTTTCGATTATTCAACTACTCTGCACGCTCGCATTTTCAATTCTCTATAGCAAAATGCTCGCAAAAACCGCCGTCCAAACGGCGCAACGCGAGAGCGCATCCATCACAAAACGCGCCAAAACCCTCCCCGAACGCCTTTTTCTCTACTCTCTAATCTCTCTTCTTCTCGCCCTCTTTGTCCTCCCCATGCTCGCCCTGCCCCTCCGCTCGGTCAGCCAACTCGAAGCCAATCGTGGCGAGCGTACTACTATCAAATCAACTTTCACGACCGATTATTACGAAGAACTCTTCATCAACAGGCGCGGCTCGCGTTTCTATGTCCCGCCGATTGAAGCCGCGAAAAACTCCCTCCAATACGCGGGGATCACGGTGATGCTCTCCCTCCTTTTAGGATTTCCCGTCGCCTCGGCATTGGCAAAACCCAAACGCCTCGACCGCATCCTTGACCCGATCCTGATGCTCCCGCTCGGTGCATCTGCCGTGACCCTCGGCTTGGGTTTCATCATCTCATTCAGTAAACCGCCCCTCAACTGGATCGCCTCCCCGCTCCTCGTCCCGCTGGCACATACGATGATCGCGTTGCCCTTCGTCATCCGCTCATTGCAGCCTGCGCTGGCATCCATTCCACAGCGATATAGAGAAGCGGCATCTATGCTCGGCGCATCTCCGCTTAGAGTTTGGATTGAAGTGGATTTCCCGATCATCTCCCGCGCCACCCTCGCTGCGGCGACTTTTGCCTTTACCGTTTCATTGGGAGAGTTCGGCGCGACCTCCCTTTTGGCTCGCCCGTCATACCCAACCATCCCAACGGCGATCTACAGATTTCTCTCCCAGCCCGGCGGCCTAAATTACGGGCAGGCAATGGCAATGGCAACGATTTTGATGCTGTTAACGACAGTGGGGATTTTTGTGATTGAAAAGGTGAGACTATCGAATGCGGAATGGTAGTTGTATATAACCCATAAAACTGCTATATTCTGTATATAGACACGTTACGAGGTGGATATGTAGCATGTTTCAGACATACATAGTTAGCTTTCAAAAGGCTCATGCACTGAGTATAAAAACTTGTAGAAGTATCTAAAAAATTTGAGTAGGTGGTAAAAAATGAATATTGAGCATGAACTTATAGACATAACTGCTGAGAATCTTGAAGTTGCTATTGATTTATTGCTAGAAAATGATATAGCACGTGAAATACCATTTTTAAATTCAGTATTAGCCTTGCTGCGAAGCGCAAAAAGTATTAGAGACAGATTGTTTGTACAAAAACTTCAAAAATTTATCTAGCGACATGACTGTTTGATTTCATCGATAATTACAAAGCGAAAAATGGAA
>JABGOQ010000196.1 GCA_018645405.1 Anaerolineae bacterium
CCCTAAAGGGAGAGGGCGGAGGGTGAGGGTAAATCACCGAATAACTAATAAAAAAGAGAGAGAAAAAATATGACTACCAAATATCAACAATATCGTTCTGCAAACACGCCTGTACCCGAAAACACGTGGGCATGGAATCTATATGGCGCAGGGGTAGAAAATATAGGCAATGATGGGAAACCTGAATCCTTCCCCGTCCCCGAACCCGCTGACGACCAACTTCTAGTGCGCATTGACAGCGTCGGGATGTGCTTTTCCGATGTAAAAGTCATCAATCAGGGTCGTAATCACCCCAAACTTTATAACCGCGATTTGGAAAAATACCCCGGACGTTTGGGGCACGAAGTTTCTCTCACCATCATCAAAGTTGGTGAAGAGCTGAAAAAACAATACTATCCCGGTCAACGCTTGGCAATGCAGCCCGATATTTATCAGGATGGCAAAAGCACCGCTTATGGCTACACTATTCCCGGCGGCATGATCCAATATCACCTGATCGGTGCAGAAGTTCTTGAAACCGATGCTGGAGCTTGCTTGTTGCCCGTAGAAGCCGAAGATATGAGCTATGCTGCTTCATCCCTGCTTGAGCCTTGGGGCTGTGTACTCGGTGCTTATAGACAGCGTCGTCGGCTCGCTCCGAAAGCGGGCGGCATCATGTTGATCGTTGGCAACCCCGGCGACAAGCGTGAATACCAATTCTCCGCCGGACTGGATGCCCCTGCAAAGATCATTCTCTGTGATGCACCGGATTCCGTCAAAGCCTTGGTAGATGCCACTGATGCCGAAGTACTCGTCCGTGACGGCGTAGAAGATTTCGCTGCCCTTTCGCAAGAACTGGCTGAAGGCGAAGGTTTTGATGATGTAATCCTTCTTGACCCCCGCTCTGCTAACAAAGTCAGCGAGATCGCCAAAGAGATCGCTTTCCGTGGTGCCATGAATATGGTCGGCTCCCAGCCGCTCGATGGTCTTCCCAGCTCCGATTTGGGTCGTCTGCACTATCATTATGTTGCCTTTCTCGGCAATCAAGGTCCTGATATTGCTGCCTCCTACGGCGAAGAACGCAATCGCTGTGAACTCGCAGCCGATGGTACGGCTGTCTTCATCGGCGCAGGCGGACCGATGGGACAAATGCACGTTCAGCGCGCGATTCAAATGGAAGATGGCCCAAAAGTTATGATTGCTACTGACGTCAACGAATCCCGTCTCGACGCCCTCAACGAGCGCTTTGTCCCCCTCGCCGAAGAATATGGCAAAAAACTCTATGTCATCAACCCCATCACATCTGAGCAAAGCCTCTACGATCTGGTCATGGAACTTACCGATAATAAAGGTGCAGAAGATGTTGTAGCCAGTGTTCCTTCGGCCGCGCTAATGACCGAAGCCGACACACTAATGAATGAAAACGGCATGATGGTTTTCTTTGCCGGTATCCCCAACGGCACAATGGGCGAATTAAACCTGAGTAACGTTTATTTGCACAATGCCCAATACACCGGCACATCCGGGCTGACCATCGACGACCAAGCCGCCGTTTTGCAACGTGCTGAAGAAGGCGTACTTTCCCCCGGGCGCATGGTCGCAGCCATCGGCGGTATGAATGCAGGACTCGATGCCATCCACGGCGTTGTCAACAGCAGCTACCCAGGCAAGATCGTTATCTTCCCGCAGATCGAAAATATGCCCCTGATGAGCTTGGATGAACTGGCAGAGAAATTACCCGATGTCGCAGAAAAACTTGGCGAAGGCAATGTCTGGACACCCGAAGCTGAAGAAGCTTTGATTGAATCATACTGGATGCCCGCCGAATGAGCAGAATCTACACCCTGACGCTAAACCCCGCTGTAGACCGTGAGTTGACTGTCCCTGATATTGAATTTGATACCGTTTTACGGGCATCTGCCTGGAGAATAGATTTCGGCGGTAAAGGCTTCAACGTCTCACGGATGCTCAAATCATTGGGTAGCCCCAGCACAGCTTTAGGCTTTGCCGGGGGCAAAAGCGGCGAATTGCTGAAAGATGGTCTCGAAGCCCTCGGCATCGGCACCGATTTCGTCTGGGTGGCTGGTGAAACACGCACAAATGTCAGCATCGTCGCCGATGCCCACGACCGCTATGTCAAAGTCAACGAGCCGGGACCAACCATCTCAGCCGACGAGCAGGAAGCGTTGATAGAGAAAGTCCGTGAGCTAAGCCAAACCGGCGATTGGTGGGTTTTGGCTGGCAGCCTGCCCCCCAGCATCGAATCTGATTTTTATGCGAAGTTGACTGAGATCATCCAAAGCGCCGGGGCAAAAGTCATCCTTGATACCAGCGGAGAAGCCCTTGAAAAAGGGGCTAAGGCAAAACCATTTTTGGCGAAGCCCAACGATATAGAGCTTGAGAAGCTGACCGGTTTACCTGTCAATGACCAAGCCCAAATCACGGTCGCTGCGCAGAAACTCCAGCAGATGGGCGTATCCAATGTGATCGTCTCTCTGGGCAAAAAGGGTGCGCTTCTGGTCAATCCCGATGAAGTTTCGCTTGTGGAAAGCCCTGTTATCGAAGAACGCAATCCCATTGGTGCTGGCGATTCGATGGTCGGCGGCTTGACTTGGGGATTGAGCCAAGAGTTGCCTCTGGCAGAAGCCTTGCGCTGGGGCATAGCCTGTGGCGCAGCCGCCGCCAGCCTGAGCGGAACCGGCGTTGGCTCTCGCGAGTTGGTGGAAAAGCTGCTCTCGACGACGAATAATTAAATAAATTTTGGTGATTTGTCACTGCGAGCCGCTTTTGCGAAGCAGTCTCCCTCTCAGTCTTGGAGATTGCTTCGGCGGAAAAACTGCCTCGCAATGACAGACTTTGGTAGCAAGAAAAAAGGAAGAAAAAATGCCTTATACAATTCAAGAAGAAAAAAGTTTTCAAGCATCATCTGCCGATCTTCAAAAAGCCATCTTGGGAGCGATAAAGGGTCTCGAAGGGGAAGTGCTTAAGCACGATGCTGAAGCCGGACGTATGGAAGTCAAATTCCCGAAGACCATTCTCAGCAATGTGCTTGGCGACCGCACCCAAATGGAACTTAACCTTGAGAGCACATCTGCAAGCGAAACAAAAGTGGCGTTGAAAATTTACCCCATCAACCCCGTTGGGCAGGTCTTGCAATTTGGTGCGCGCAAAGGCGTTCCCCGCAAAGTGATGACCTGGTTTTTCGCCCACACAGAACATCGTTTGAAAAGTGAGTAGATAATGCCTGAGCAAAATGTAACCCGTCTTTTTTTAGTTCGTCATGGCGCGACCGTACTCAGTGCCGAAGACCGTTTTGCCGGAGCGACCGATGTGGAACTCTCGGAAGAGGGTATCTTTCAGGCTGAACAATTGGCTGAACGCTTGGCTGATGATAATGTTGCAGCGGTTTATAGCAGCCAAATGAAGCGTACCATTCATACGGCAACGATCCTTGGCGCGCCGCATAATTTGACACCCGTCCAGCAAGTTGACTTGCGTGAAATCGACCACGGTCGTTGGGAAGGGTTGACAAGAGCTGAAGTTGAAACTCGATTTGCTGCTGAGTATATATCTTGGGAAGAAGACCCCTATACCTTTGCGCCGGAAGGTGGTGAAAATGGTGTAAGTGTCATTGCCCGCACGCTCCCTATTATTCGAGATATTGTTGTCCGACACCAAGGGCAGAATGTCTTGATCGTTTCCCATAAAGCGACGCTGCGCTTGCTGATCAGTAGCATGCTCGGCTTCGATGGGCGTGGATACCGTGACCGATTGGGTCAATCTCCGGCATGTTTGAACGTACTCGATTTCAAAGATACTGTGCGAGCACGTTTGATGCTCTTTAACGACGTTTCCCATTATAAGGATCATGCCTCCCGCTCCAGCGGTAGATTGTCCAAGTGGTGGGGTAATAAGAGCGCGTAGAGGCCACATTTTTTGCTTTCTCTTGAAAGTTTACCTGCTTCAAAAAAGAAAAACACCATCATTTCTGATGGTGTTTTTTATGGGCACGGGCGGACTCGAACCGCCGACTTCACGGATGTGAACCGCGCGCTCCAACAACTATGCACCAATAAAAGGATAATTTGACATATCTCATGTAATCATTAGTTCATTACAACCCACGTCTGGGATGCGGACAATCAGTCCGGTCCAGTTGTCAATTTACGCACGCTCAAACACGACGACAAGACCATCATCCACATCTGGGGCAGAAATATGTTCGAAGTATGCTCCCAGCTGCACTCGGGTTATCACGTGCTGACTCTCATCATCTGTAAAGATTTAACAAATCCAGCGATGAGTACGTCTGGCAGCTGTGGTGTGAGCAGTTCTTATAAGCATAGAAATACCCAGCGCAGCGAAGGGGCAAGGGCGGTGCCTGTAGATGTAAAATAATGGCTCACCTCACATCATCCCCTTGTGGAACCCATGATAAATATTTTGAAGTTGCCTACCAAGTTTAGGGAAAGCTATCGTGTAGAGGTCATTCAGTTTGATGATTCTGGAGAGATAATGGGGGCATTCTTTCCAGGGCTAAATTTATGATGAATATCATGTAATTCAGCGTCTGCCCAGACACGTCGGAATGTATGGAGATTCCACTGCCCTTGCATATTTGAATTTTCTGCAATGGTACGCAACACATTATCACTTCATTTGGAGCACTACTTGGTAGTGGAGGCAATAACTTGGTTTAAAAACGCAAATGAATAATTTTTAGGTGTTTTTCCAAAGAAATAGTTTACTCATAGCAAGTATCTCTTCCCGCTGTTGATCTGTCAAAAAAACAGATTTTGAGTTGATTACCCCAGTATCTCGATTTTCAACAACAAGCACAATTGCATCATGGCTAAGCGCATGGGAATGATAAATACCCTGCTTAATATTGTAGAGTTTATGTGGAAGCATAGTCACCCCGTGGATTTTTTCAATCCCATCTTCCCCCTCACCAATTAATAAAACACAGCGCCCCTCGAGCAGTACAAAAACTTCATCCGTCTCGTTATGCCGCTCCATAAATGAGATATTCTCCGGCGCAAGCTCATCGATATAGCGGAGAATGGCAACGCGCCATTCTCCATAATCAACAAGCGGACGGTAACCTTCACCCGTAAATTCTGAAATCTCTACAAGGCGCGAATCGATACTCATGACTATAGAATCCAGGTAAATTTAGCAGAGAGTCGAATATCACCAGTCGAGCGTCCCACCAGCACTTCGAACTCACCAGGCTCAACAACCCAGGCTTTCCTGGCCTCATCATAAAACGCCAAATCTGATTTATTCAACGCCAAATCGATTGTTTTGGATTCTCCTTCTTTAAGCTCGATTTTTACAAAAGCCTTCAGCTCTTTGGATGGACGAATCAAACTGGCTTGCAAATCCCGCACATAGACTTGCACAACATCCCGCCCCGCTCGTGTCCCAGAATTGGTCACTTCGACCTGAACTTTTATCTCGTCTCCAATCTTTTCCACCTTTAATGCATCGTAGGCGAAAGTCGTATACGAAAGCCCATGCCCAAAGGGGAAGAGCGGCTCAATATCTTTCTCATCGTAATAGCGATACCCGACGAAAACTCCCTCCCCATAGCGGACCTTGCCATTCTCGCCGGGGAAGTTGATATGCGCCGGATTATCCTCGATCCGCTTCGGGAAGGTGGTCGGCAGCCGCCCGCTGGGGTCAGCTTCACCGAAAAGCACATCGGCGATGGCATTGCCTGCTTCCTGTCCCAGATACCACATCTGCAAAACTGACTTGACTTTGTCCACCCACGGCATGTGCAAGGGTGAACCGGCATTGAGCACCACAACGGTGTTCGGATTAGCGGATGCAACACGCTCTATGAGTTCGTTTTGCTCGCTGGGCAAATCCATGTTGATACGATCCTGTCCCTCGCTCTCCCATTCGGCGGTTAAACCGGCGAAGATGACTGCCACATCGCTGCTTTTCGCCAGCTTAACGGCATCCGCTATGGGATCGGCAGGCTGTGGGGGGAGGCAACCAAGCCGAATTGTCCGCCAGCGTCCGCCGGGCATAGATGCGTATTCGACTTTGATCGGGTAAGTCTCCCCGGCTTCGAGATGGACTTCCTTCGTCTCCCGAATCCATTCCACGTTAATGCCATCGAAGTTTTCTGGTTGCGGTATCTCAGTAATATCCCACCAATCCAGCATTTTTTCGTCACCCAGCCACCAGCGGGCACGCCCGACGGCTACAAGCGAGAAGGTGTAAGTACCAGTTATAGGCGCAGTCCAACTGCCCGACATGCGAAGCGAGAAGGCGGATGGGTCATGATCCAAGGCTTTTTCGCCGAACCAGGCTTGCTGGGTGCCATCGGAGAAGAATTCTTTGAAAGGCTCTCCAGATAGCGAAGTGTTGTCATATTGCTGGATGGATATTTTCCCGGCTGTGCCATCTTCTGCGCTCAGCCCATCCTGCTCGAGCAAGGGGAACATGCGATGAATGGACGGCCCCGAGGCATAGGTGATTTCAAATGCTTCGCCATAGCGGGACTGAATGGCTTCAAGTGGGTGGATGACATAGTGCGGGTTGACCTCCGAACTGCCCCCACCCTGAAAAGTGATCTTTTCTGCGGGTCTGCCAATAATTGCCACCGAGCGTATTTTCTCATCTGCTATCGGGAGCAGGTTATCTTCATTCTTCAGGAGCACGATCGCTTCGCCGCCCGCCTTGCGAATCAATGCCCGATGAGCGGGGTTATCAACCGATTTTTCTTCAACCACGTTGGGGCTCTCAAAAGCACCAACCCGTTCGAGCGTGCGCAGAATGCGGCGAACTTTGTCGTCGATGACAGATTCGTCGAGGCTGCCATCACGTACAGCGGCAATGATCTTTTCGCCCATCCAGCGTGCGGGACCGGGCATTTCAAGATCGAGACCAGCAGCAGGCACGTTATCCGAGTATGTGCCGTACCAGTCCGAGATGACCATGCCATCGAAGCCCCATTCTTCTTTGAGAATATCATTTAGTAAATATTTGTTTTCGCTGACGTAAGTGCCATTAACGCGATTATATGCCGACATAAGCGTCCAGGGTTCGGCTTCCTGCACGGCGGCTTTAAAGGCAGGTAGGTAAATTTCACGCAGGGTGCGTTCATCCACTTCAGTGCTGATTGAAAAGCGCTCAAACTCCTGATCGTTGGCTACAAAATGTTTGATGCAGGCACCCACACCCTTGCCCTGCAAGCCCTTGACATAAGCGACCGCCATCCGAGCGGAGAGATATGGGTCTTCGGAGAAGCACTCAAAATTACGCCCTGCCAAAGGATGGCGGTGGACGTTCAGCGTTGGTCCCAAAAGGACATGTGCGCCCTTCATTTTGGTTTCCTCGCCGAGGGCTGTGCCGATCTCGGCGACCAGTTCGGGATTCCAGGTAGCCCCCATTGCCGAGCCAATCGGAAAACTGGCAGATGTTTGGCTTTTGGTATCTTTTTGCTCGCCCCGCACACCATTGGGACCATCGCTCACCTTCAGAGCGGGGATGCCCAGTCTTTCGATAGCGTGAGTGCGCCAAGTATCTGCCCCCGCAAGGAGGGTGACTTTTTCTTCGAGAGTTAGTTCTGAGAGGAAAGCTTCGATTTTTATGGTCATTTTTTCCTTTTATCTGTAATCTTCTCCCCTCACCCTAGCCCTCTCCCCGCTGAGGCGAGGGGATAGTCCCTTCTCCTTTGAGGAAGAAGGTTAGGATGAGGGTGAAAACTAGCCTAAGACAACTTCCAAACGATGTTCAACATCTTTGGATAATGCTTCAATAATTTTTCGTTCAATTTTCACACCACCATCAGCTCGTGTAAAGGCCAATTTCTGTCCAATGAGCAACACATCTTCAACTTGATACTCACCAAAATCCAATTTCTTCGGATTCTGGAAAAACACATCAAGCCGCCGCTCGGCAAAGAGCGTGTGAAGCGCTGCCTTCCCATCAGCATCAAATTGTTCTTGGCGCAATTTCGGCATCAAGACCAGATCGCCCAAATCGCCATGCACACCAAAAACTTCGGTCACCAGGGTCAGCAGATACCAACTTGCCGAGCCGGTCAGGTAGGGGTACATACCCCGCCCCCGCTCACTGAAATACTCAGGGATGCCCGGATACATACGGCTTTTGGAAAAATCAACGCTGTGTTGGTAAATGGTATCCAGCACCTTAAAACCCTCGGCTACAAAACCACGTTGATAGAGCGCATTCGCATACATCACCGCCATGTGGCTGAACATCGCCCCGTTTTCTTTGTGCCCATAAGCAAAGCCAAATGCCCGTCCCAGATTCAGAAGCACTTCGCCAAAATCGGTATTCAGCCTGTAACCGCCCACTTTTGGGTCAAAAAGATAATGGTGGATGGACTGAATCATCTCACGGGACTGCTCATCTGTGGCGACCCCGCTCATCAATTGAAAAACCTGACCGGAAAGGGTCATCCGTTTTTTATCTTGGTGCGTGCCCTCGAGCCTCTGCCCGTCGTTATCGTAATAGCCATTAAACCAGCCTCGCCCAGCATCAGCCTGCACCCATTCGTTTTCCCGCAAATGAGCGTAGAGATGCTCCGCCTTCGCACATAAATCGGATGCCAAATCGGAGAGCGCAATCTCTACACGTTCTCCACTGACCGTTTTTTCTACACACTTGAAGTATGCAGATAATCGTTGGCGTTTCTCTGCGGGTTTGGCATAATCCACCGCATCATTCAGGCTGTCGAGTAAAAGCAGAATTTCAGTAGCGAGAAGAAGGTGACCTTCACCCAACGCCAGCACCAACGCAGCCAAATCTTTCAGATTGCTGGCATAGAGTGCAGTAAAGGCGACACTTTCGCCCTTCTCGGATGCCATATCCATACCGTCGTTCCAGTCGGCATCTTCAAGGCGGAGATTGTTATGGTCGCCGACGTTGAAGAAGGCTGTTAGATGCTGGATGAGAAGATGCTCTAGGATTGTTCCCTGATAAAAAGCACCATCTTTTGCGCGGAGTTGGGTGCCATCCTCGGGTTTCCAGCTTTTATCCACAGATTTTGTCCAATGGGTGAATTGGTCTTTGAAGTAACTTTGCTCTCGCAGTAAAAAGCTGAGATCACCGGTTTGGTCAATGTAGAGTTTGACGGTCAGGAGGGGCCAAGCACCATGATCCATCCAGACACGGGGGATATTATTGCGGTCGGCTTTGAACTCGCCAGGTTGGCTGCCAACAATGGTGGCATTGCTCCCGTCGATGCGTATTCCAGCAAAATTGCCCAATAGCATTTTGTCAAGATTGGTTGGCTCCATGAGCAATAACGCCAGAATATCTTGCCAGAGATCACGCCAGCCACGCCCGCCGCGCCCGTAATCGTGATAGGGCATGAAGGAGTTCCCATACAGGCGGCGTAATATTGGCTGGATAGTGACCCAGCGCATCCAACCGTCGAAGCGAAGATCGCCAGTCTCTACTTTCAGATTGTTGAGTTTCTTTTGCCAGAACTTTTTCGTTTGGGATAGCCAATGCTCGAAACTCTCAACAGAGCCGTATTTGGCGATTAATGCTTCGGGCACTTGCCCTTGCTCGAGTATGGCACTTAAGATGACCCAAGAGTGGCTCTCGCCCGGGCACAGGGTGATATTGGAGAAGCGTAATCCGCCCAGGGCTTCGTAGCCGTCCACGCTATCGCCATCCACAAAAGAAGGTTTTTCATTTTGAATGATGGCTTTCGGATGATCGAGAGTGCCACCTTCGCCGATGAAATCTTCGAGAACGGGGAAGAAGCCTGCGGGGAGATTTTGAGCATCGTCTGCGCCTAGTACGGCGTAGGTGGTGGTGTTGGGAATATGCCCCCGTTCGTCAAAGGAGAGCGTAGGGCAGACGAGAATACAATTTTGCGTGCAGGTGATGCGGTTCAGCAAGGATGTGACGTGACGGTGATCTCGCAGGTTATCGGCAGAGCGCCCAAAAATAGGAATCGCGGCAGTGGGCGTGAGTTCGATGGCTTGGGTGCTGTTGTTCGTGAGCGAGACCCGCATCAGCTCAACTTGATCGTCGCTGGAGGGGACGAAGCTGGTAATTTCGGCTTTCAGACCGATCTGGGCATTTTCCCGAATTAGCGTATGCCAGAGCAGCCCTGCTTCGATACCGACTTGCTCGGCATCTTCATGGAAACGCTCGGTAATCTGTTTGGCGGAGTTCCCCGTGAGAGACCAGGCACCATAGCCTTTGATATAGACCCAAAAATTGCGGGCAGAGCGAGTGCTGTGCAGGCTTTCAACCGAAATCGGCTCAGAAAAGAAAGTATTTTGCCCGGTTTGAATACTCCCATGCATGGTAGGGGTGACAACCGACATCATCCCTACTTCGTTGACGAGCGGGAAGTAGAGATAGTTGGTGAGATGAGGGGCGTAAAGGCGAAAGGTGCCTTCAGCGTTGATGAATTGCCAGTTTTTTGTCATATTGTCCGTTTATTTTTGAAAGTTTCCTTTTGGTTTATATTTTTTCGCCTGTACCAGATCAAGCAAAAAAATATTGCTTTCATGCTTTGCCTGGAGTTCAATTACAACTTCTTGTAGTTTGTACGAATCCTTAGGGCTGTGCAACTCTCCAGAAACACGCACGATGCATATTTGGGTTGTGCCATCAAATTCTGTTGTGTATTTCATCTGTCTAATTCCTATGAAACCTATAAATATCTGATAGTTCTTCCACCACGTCTACCATTCTTGATCTCGGTCAAAAATGGATAT
Source organism: Anaerolineae bacterium (assembly GCA_018645405.1). Taxonomy (GTDB): domain Bacteria; phylum Chloroflexota; class Anaerolineae; order Anaerolineales; family Villigracilaceae; genus Desulfolinea. The sequence goes on from JABGOQ010000196.1 coordinate 10,707, forward strand.
TGATGGACTCTACTTCTTGATTTCGCACCATCTCCGCATAAGGCGATGGAATATCGGGGCTATCAAACTCAACCTTCTGTCCATCGGTGAGATAAAGCGTGATTTCCTGGGGCGATTCTTTCCAGGTATCCACTCGTTGGGGATTGTGATAAGTTACAGGGATGCGCCCCAGAAAATTGAAGTTGACTTGATCCTGCTCGTCAAAAAGCCATCCGGGAAGAATTGGATGCAACGCTAAGACGAGTTCGCCATCCTGCATCTGAAATGGCGCTTTGCTCGCCATCAAAATCGTCCACATTTCGATAAATTCAGCGGTCGCGCCACTCAAGCGAGCGACGAAACCATTCCCGTGCAGCGATTTATCGGGGTGGGCGCTACTAACGATAAAAGATGAATTCTCAAGAGGACTGCGTCCATAACGCTCTGGCGGTTGGAAAGGAATCAGGCAGTTTTTGAAATCATCGAAAAATTCCTCGAACAGCCCAGCCTTCAAGATTTCGAGCAGGTACTTATATTCCATGTGCAGCCAGATCGATTCATTCTCCAGCCAGCCGGGGGTAAAGGCTCGTGCCCGCCCGACCTCATGCGGCTCATCTGCCAGCGAGGCATTAACCTTGTACATTTTTAGCGCCGAATCATACAACCCGCTCTCACGCACAGCGGCATGGATTAGCCCGGCATCTTCGTCTACTTTCATCGCCCGCACAGCGCCTTCCAAAAAGGGCGGCAGGGCAATGGGATGAAAAGCCTTCGCACGGATATTCGGTCTTTCGCCCTCATTCAGGGTTTCATAATCCGTAACTGCATAACGGAAATAAGTCGGCGGCACATCGTTGGCAGCCAACTCCTGCGCACGAGAAATTCCTTCTTGCACACGACGTTCAAAGGTGAGCAAAATATCATTCACAGCAGCGCTAGACAGTTCGGTTTCTTCACCGGATAGGACAGATTGATATATCTGCTCACGGTAGGATTCACGCAACTTATTCGCTTTCTCCCACCAATCGAAGCGGGACGCTCCTGACCCGGACAGGGTTGCCAAATTCCGAAGATAGTGCCCGAATTCGACAGGTAGCATAACCGAGATGTCATCTTCGAGTTCGTCAAGCGCTTTCCGGAGAAAAGAGATCAGCCGCAAAAGTTCATAGGTCTCGTTCATCGAAGAACCGAAGATACCCGGCAGCCCGTTAAGGGCATCGTACCAGCCGGGTTTTCCAGCTTCCATTTCGATGCCCATGCCTTCGGGGTCGCGGGTGCCAAACTTAGTTCCGGCCAAAAAGAGTAATTTGCCAAAAATCGTTGTCTGGTAAATATCGCCCTTGGCATTGCGCTCCCAGCCCGCTTTTCCTGTATACGCGACGGCATCATATTGGCGTGCGCCACGCTCTGTTAACACATAGCGCTGGCTACGCGGTTGCACCTGTGCTGGACTGCGATAAAAAGGAATCGCGGCATTCCCACCAAAGAGCAAGTCTGTTTTTCGGTCGGGGTAAACTGCCAGAAAATTTTCAAATAAGTCGAGGATGTATGTCCAATGATCCACCCAAAAGCCCTCACCATAGTCCGCTTCAAGGTGCGGCTGGGCATCATGCAGGGCTTGCGCGATAAACTCGTCATAAGAGACACTCAAGCCGATGTGGTGGTCTACGATATATTTAAGCAAAGCACCCGGGGTGAATGTCTCTTCGATTAATGGAAGCAACTTCAGGGGCGCGTCCGTCAAACCAGCCAGGGCAGCTTGCTGCTCGGGGTTCAGGGAAAAGCTGGTTCCACGAATCACGAGCGGATTATATCCATCCAATTGGATCAGGCTCAGAAATGTGCGGATATTATGTTCGCCCAAACGAGGCTCCAGCAAGACGTCGCTACGCCGGTTTTGGCAGACATCTCGAAAATTGCCGTTGCCCTGTGAGTAGAATTCGGCGGCGAGGAAAAAATGGTTGTAGTCGCGCTCCGGGTCACCGTGTTTGCGGGAGTAGATATGATAAGCATGGGGATTTTGCTCATCGCCGAGCATGATCGGGAACCCGCCCCGCAAGACATTGTCGAGGAAAGTCTGGCGGACGTAGGCATCAAAACGGGGATCACTGGTTTGGGTGGCGACGGAATCAGTCAGAGATTGGATGAGTTCCTGATTTTCTGCTCGCTTTTCTGCAAAATAAGCTGGCGAAGACAGACGATGGCGGGCTTCGGCAATATTTTCATATCCGTTGACATGCCCAAAGAGCATATACAGGGTGATGGATTCGCCGGGGGCGAGGGAGGCGCTGTGTCCAAAGAAGGTGCAGGGCGTTTTGCCCACAGTAATTTGGTTTGTGCTGCGCAAGGCATCAAGCGATTGATCTATGAATGAATCGGGCGCACTAAGAGAGGTGTTGGCTCCAAAAATAATTGCAGGATCAATAAATGGAGATAAGGCAGTGGCTTCGTCATTCTGTGCGGTAAAGCCTAAGGAAAAATGCCCGGCCTGAATTTCATGCACTTCGGTGCTATCGCCAGGGGTGGCACCCAAACGGAAGAAAGGCAACCCGCTTTCGAGATAAAAAACCTGCATCCAGGCTTCGATGGTGCGTCCGACGTGCTTCAAGCCCCCGTTATCAACCCCATAAGGAATCAGAGCGGGCATCCCATCCAGGATTTCGAGTTGCAGTGAGGCATTACTGGTATTTGTGAATGTCACTTGACGGGCAAGAGCAGCAAAGGATTCGCCAGGGAGGGTGAAGTAGGTAACTTCGGTTTTTAGTCCCAGCGAGGAGTTCTCGTCGGTGAGCGATAATTCGCTCATTGTAATAGACATCGTCCGTCGAGCATCTTCTGGTTCATTTACCAGAGAGAAAGGTTCGTAGAAACCTGCCTGTTCACTTTTTTTCCATTTCACAAAGGTGCGGAAGCCTTCCACTGCCGTGCGCTGGTAGGCTTTGTTGGCAGACTGAAACTCCATGATAGGGCAATCTTTGCTTTCAACGCCAAAGCTGGTAATGGCTTGCCCCCGGTTGACGTAGAAAGCCCACATGGGTACGCCAAGATGCCCTGCAACGCCGGGGAGAAAGCTGGTGAAGGGGCGTTGTTGGGGGTAATTGGGGAGGTTGTAGGGGGTTGATGTCATTTTATTATAAGGATTCTCCCCCTGGGGAGAGGGGATGTCCCTTCTCCTTTGAGGGAGAAGGTTAGGATGAGGGAGGAGAGATATTCGTTAAATTACGCAGGCCAAATCTTGCGCCCGCCGCCTTGCGGAACGAACTCATCAATTGCCGCAAGAATATCATCACCCAGCGGGGCAAGCTGTCCCGCTCCAATATTCGCTGTCGCCTGCTTCATATTTTTGATACCAGGGATAACGGTCGTCACAGCGGGGTGCGCCAGCGTGAATTGCAGCGCCAGTTCAGCCAAAGTTTGCTCTTTTACCAACGGGCGTAGTGTATCTACCGTTTTTAAGTCATTCAAGAAAACCTGATATTCATCTTCGTTTTCATGCCAGCGTTTGCGGAAATCGTTTTCAGGGAAACGGGTTTCGGCAGTGAATTTTCCCGCCAAAATACCCATCGCCAAGCCGCCCCGTACGATCACGCCGATATTATTTTCCTGACAATAAGGCAGAATATCTTTCTCGGGGGTACGGTTGAGAATGCTGTAGTCGATTTGCAAAGTGGCGCAGCCGCCATCCTGATTGAAGGCTTTTAGATAGTCAAAGTCACTGGTGCTAACACCATAAGCCTTTACTTTGCCATCTTTTTGCAAGCGCTGAAAACCCTCAACGAAAATCTCCATCGTGGGATCACGGAAGTCAATATGGCTTTGGATCAAGTCAACGCAATCGGTGTTTAAACGCCGCAGATTACCCTCAACACCAGCGATCAGTTTCTCCACGCTGGTAGTAGGTAGATTGTCCTGCTTCGCCGTCAAAATCTCGCCAGCCGATCTTGGTCGCAACGATGAATTTATCTCGGCGACCTTTCATCGCCTTTGCTAGCAGTTCTTCACTATGATCCCAGCCGTAAACATCAGCAGTGTCGTAAAAGTTGACACCCTTATCAAGGGAATAATCTATCGCATCAAAAATTTCTTTATCATCGGTTGCGCCCCAGGCATCCCCACCCGCTGCCCAAAGACCAAAACCGATCTCTGAAATTTCCAGTCCACTTTTGCCTAAAACCCGATATGAAAGCTCACTCATTTTTACTCCTCCGGCGATCTGAAAACACAATTCTGCACATTCAGACCTTTGTCATAGTCGTATAAAGTCTTGGATATATTCGAAACACAGAAGGATAGTTCCTTCTTGGAGCTTATTTTTTGTGCGATGAAGGGACCAGCGATGCCTCTTTCATCAGTTTTAGCTTCGTTGATCGAACCTGTTTTTGCCCCAACCCAACCAGCGGATACGACCGCCCCCTCAACAGGGTTGCCACTCTGGTCAACGACGGTGAGATAAGCAGTGCCCTGCCATGCCTCCCCAACATCTTCCAGTTCCATCGTCATCTCGGCAATGTGAACGCTGCCGCCCTGCAAATCTTCAATAGTCAACTCAGTATCACGATAGACACGGATATAATCCACGAGCAGTTGTTGGGGGAAAACGGTGGTCTCATCGGGATAACCGGGCCAAAGTCCGCCAACCGCTAAATTCAAAATGATGAAAAAATCATGGTCATAAACCCATGCCCCAGAAACATCGGCATCCGAAATGGTGTTGTAGAGCATATCGTCCACAAACCAACTTATCTCGCCGGGCTGCCACTCGATGGCGTAGGTGTGGAATTCGTCTGCAAAAGATGTCCCGCTAGTGTAATAGGAACTGCCAATCCCATCCCCACCAGAGTAACCAGGCCCATGCACAGTGCCGTAGACGGTATTCGGCTCACCGATATTTTCCATGATGTCAATTTCACCGCAGCGGGGCCAGCCTGATGTAGCGATATCTTCACCAAGCATCCAAAACGCCGACCAAACCCCTTGTCCGGTTGGGAGTTTCATCCGTGCTTCCACGCGCCCATAAGTCCAGGTCTGTAATTCCTGTGTTTTTAGGCGGGCAGATGTGTAGTCGCTCGCCTTATATTCTTCTTCACGGGCTTCGATAACGAGTATCCCATCTTCGATGCGGGCGTTTTCTTCCCGCTCGGTGTAGTTCTGTAATTCGTTATTGCCCCATCCGCCTCCACCGAGGTCGTAAAACCAATTTTCGGGGTTGATTGTGTCGCCGTCAAATTCGTCGCTCCAGACCAGTTCCCAGCGTTCGGTTTCTTGGAGAACAGCGGGAGCTTCTACGACGGCTTCATGAGCGGGGGCGGCGCAGCTGACGAAAAGGATGACGATCAGAAGGAAGAAAATACTTTTATGGAATTTCATATTGGATCAATACCTAAAAATTCAAATTTTCAGCGAAGATTGAGTAGCTCAGACACAGCTTTATCGTGTCTGAGTGCATCAAAATCGTAGCGGTTTTATTCAGCCGCTTTGGTTTCGATACGGCGAAAAGCATCGCCTACTCAACCGCCGCAAATTATTTATTCTCCTGTCATCCCAAAACCAAAGGGGAAAAGTGGGGCTTCAGATGAAGAACCTACAGGAAGTTGCTCGACCGAAGCAGGCCATGTGTAGGACAATGTGCCACTGAAAGGCTGGTCGCCGAACAAAACGTCCGCCACACCAGCGCCCTCGGTTCCCGGTAACCAAGCCGACACAAGAGCGTCCCAACTGTCTATAGAATCGGTGACGATGAGGGGGCGTCCAGAGATCAAAATGACGACCAAGTTCGGACATCCTTCTTCCATATTTCGCAAAATTCGCAGTTCATTAGATGGGAGCTTGAGGGATTTGCTATCGCCTTTGCCCTCGGCGTAAGGAGGCTCTCCAACAATGGCGAGGCAAATGGCATCTGCCGCTTCCGTATCACCCGTGAATTTACCTGCTTTGCTGTACTCGATCACCGTTCCAGCCCCAACAGCGTTTTCGATGCCTTCGAGAATGGTGGTGCCGGGTGTAATAGCGCCCTTTTTGCCCTGCCATTCTATTGTCCAGCCCCCTGATTGGATACCGATATCATCCGCAGCGACACCGCCGATAAATATCTGCGGTGTATCTTTGTCGAGGGGGAGTAAATTATTATCGTTTTTGAGCAAAACGACCGATTTTGCAACCGCTTCACGCGCCAGCGCACGATGGGCATCAGAATCGACTTCTGCAAGAAGCTCGGGCTGTGAGAAGGGCTGCTCGAAAAGTCCCATTTCCATTTTGACGGTCAGGATGCGACGCACGGCATCATCAATTCGTGAGATAGGCACGTCGCCTTCATCAACAGCTTTGGTAAGTGTGTCTATGAAGCGGTTATAGTTGTAAGGCACCATATTCATGTCGACGCCAGCATTGATGGCGGTCACAACCGCTTGGTAATAATCACCCGTTATTTGGTCTATCGCTTCCCAATCGGAGACGATGAAACCGGTGAAGCCCATTTCATCTTTGAGTACGTCGGTGATGAGATATTGTTGGGCGTGCATTTTCATCCCACCCCAGCTTGAGTACGAAATCATGATGCTGCGAGCGCCAGCATCTATGGCTGACTGATAAGGGGGTAGGTGAACGGCGCGTAAGGTCACTTCATCAATTTCGGTGACGCCCTGATCCAACTTATAGCCGCTGTTGGTAGATGTACCCCAAGCTGTTCCGCCATCGCCAACAAAGTGCTTCGGCGTGCCAATGGTGATATTGCTTTCAAAAAGGTCTGTCGATTGCAAGCCCTGAAGGTAAGCCGCGCCGAGAGTTGAGACTAATTCGGTGTTTTCGCTGTAGCCTTCGTAAATCCGCCCCCAACGAATATCCTGAGGCACCATCACACCGGGGGCATAATTCCAATAGATGCCTGTGGCCGCCATTTCGAGGGCTGTGGCTCGCCCGATCTCTGCCATCAGAGCAGGGTCATTTGCTGCACCCAAACCGATATTATGGGGGAAGATGACAGCACCGACCACGTTGTTATGTCCATGAACCGCATCCACGCCGTAGATCAGGGGAATGTTTAGGCGAGATTCTAATGCCGATTGCTGAAACCCATCCACCATCGCAGCCCATTTTTCGGGATTGTTCCCCTCGACTGGCGCACCGCCTCCCCCGCTGAGCAACCCACCGATGGACAGACTGGGAAGGTCTGCAACTTCAATGCTGCCTTTTTCTACAAGAGTCATCTGCCCGATCTTTTCATCAAGGGTCATGCGAGAAAGCAGGTCTTCAACTCGCTCAGGGATGGAAGCATCCGCTTGTTTGTAGAAGGCGTCTTCGCCAACAGCGGAAGGAACTCCATCAGGTGCCAAGGGGGCGTAAGTATCTTCGGTTTGAACAGGAATAGAGGGCAGAGCTTGAGGAGTACATGCGCTAAAAATAAAAAGAAATAAGAACAAAGAGATACGAAGTAGCGATTGTTTTTTCATCAAGTAGCCTTTTCAAAAACGGGGATTTACCCAACGCTGATTGTCAGGTAAATCCCCTCAGGGAGGAATAACCACTTTTAGACGCCTTTGCTTAGAAGCCAAGGCTTTGATTATTTTGTAAAGTTTCGTCTATTTCTCAACACCAGTCACCACAATACCTTGCATAAATTGACGCTGTGCAAGGAAGAAGACAATCACGGGAATAACAGCTGAAATGAGCGAGGCAGCCTGAATTAAATTGGTAGACTGGGAGTAAAGATTGTTGAAGGCTGTCAAGCCAACGGTAATCGGAAACTTATCCGGATTACCTGCCAGATAGATCAAGGGACCAAAGAAGTCATTCCACGCCCAGAAGAAATGGAAGAGTGCAACAGCAGTGAGTGCGGGCATCGAAGTAGGGAGAATGATGGAAACAAAAACCCGAAATGGGCTTGCGCCATCGATCATGGCTGCTTCATCCAGTTCTCGGGGAATGGACATAAAGAACTGTCGAAGCAGGAAGGTATTCGTGCCCCAGGAGAAGAATGCGGGGATTATAAGTGGCAACCAGGTCCCCACCCAGCCAAGTTTCAGGAAGACGAAATAGGTTGGGATCAGGGTGACAGCGCTCGGCAGGATGACCGTGGAGAGCATCAGCATAAAGAGGACGCCCTTGCCGGGGATACGGAAGCGGGAAAATCCATATGCAACCAAAGCCGAGGAGAAAACAGCACCAAAGGTGGTAATGCCTGCGTAAACAAAGGTGTTCCACAAAAGACGCGGGAAATTAACCGTATCCCAAGCTTCAACAAAATTACTCCACTGTGGAGAAAATGACCAGACACGTTCGAGTTGGCGCCAAGCGCCTTCCCATTCAAAGGGACCAGCTTCGGGGTTTTGTGGGTCTACAAATTCACTAACTTGGCGTCCTTTTTTATAAAGAGCAAGCTCGCGAACTTCGCCATCCGGCATCGGAACGGAAAAGATCTCGTAATCTTTCCCTTCATAATTGAAGATTCCCTCTGCTGCGGGCCACCAAGGAGCATCGATCATTGATAGCTGATTATCAGTCTTTAGGGATGTAACAACACCATAAAACATCGGGATCAGGAAAAGAAATAATACAGCCAAAGCCAGCCCTGTCAAACCCAGCTTCATGCCAGCCACGCGAATCTTTTTAGGAGTAACTGTATTCGTAGCCATTATCTTTCCTCCGCCGCATAGTAAACCCAGTATTTGGCAGTGCCAAATAAAATTGCCGTGAGCACCAGCGCAACAATGAACATGAGCCATGCCAAGGTTGCACCATAGCCCATATTAAAGAACGAGAATGATTGCTTGTAAAAATAGACCATATAGAAGCGTGTCATGCCTTCCGGAAAGCCAGTGCCATCATTTAGCACGAAAGGCGCCAGAAAGTACTGTAAGGAAGCAATTACACTTAATACGAGCTGATAAAAAATAACCGGGGTCATCAAGGGAACAGTGATGCGGAAAAGACGCCGCCACCAACCAGCACCATCGATCTGAGCCGCCTCATAGATCTCAGTTGGAACACCTTGAAGACCTGCGAGGAAAATGATCATGCCGTTGCCGACGCCCCATAAGCCGAACATGGTATAGGCATAATAAACCAGTTTCGGGTTAGCCAGCCAACGCAGACCCTCTGTACCAACTGCCTCGATACCGGTCAGCCACTCGATAATAACGTTGACCCACCCTGTATGCTCGTTGAGTACCCCGTTCCAAACCAGGACACTGGCCACCAACGGGATCATCGTAGGCATGTAAAAAAGCGTTCTATAAACGTTCTTTCCCATCACATGTTCCGAATTCATCAGAACTGCTAAAAAGAGCGTAAAAGCCAAAGTAATGGGTAATGAAATTGCCATGAAGTGAATGGTACGGAAGAAAGAATCTCTTACTTCTGTATCAATCACCAAGGCTCGATACCAATTCTCAAAGCTAATGAACTTAGCTTCATCTGGAAGAGCAGGATTGAAATCATAAAGAGAAAAAACAAATGAAGCAATCATAGGGAGCAGGTAAAAAAGCAAAAAGCCGATCATCCAAGGACTCAAAAATGCCAACCCGGTACGTGCTTCCCTCTTTTCTGCTCCTGTAAGTTTTCTTTTCCCCCCCGCTCTATCTTTTTTAATTAGCTCTACACCTTCAAAGAATGACATCGGATTACCTCCATAGGCAATTGACAACTTAGTTACCCCAGCCTGAAGGCTGGGGTAACTATAATTTTGATCAGTACAGTTTTACTCAGCTGCGTCGAAAATAGCTTGTAAGTCAGCAACTAAGGTTGCAATTTCTGCATCAATATCTTCTTCTGTCAGATCAGGAGTGTTTGCAAAGTAGTTCCAAGTTTCATTGTAGCGATCGTTGGTTTCCAGGTAGCTGGGCATCCAGCTCTCGTGGTTGGGATTGTCAGCATAGGCCATGCCAGCTGCAATAACGTCCCAGTTAATTTCCTTACCACCGAGGTTGGTTTCAGCATGAATATCGTAGTAATCAGCCTGGAGGGAAAGGCGAGCGGGCATACCACCATAAATGGTGAGCAGGTCAGTGGCATGTTCTTCGCTGAGCATGTAAGTCAGTACTTCGAAGGCTGCTTCGGAATTATCGCTGGCTTTAAGGATACCAAAGGTGTCAGCGTGCATTTTTGCGGTAGTAACGCCATTATAAGAAGGCATGGCTGCTACGTCCCAATCAAAAGTGGTACCGTCAAATGCCCAAGGGGCAAGGAACCAGGTGTGCATTTGGATCATTCCCATGTTGCCAGAGGAGAATGGGCCGCCGCCGCCCTGCAAGAATTCAGCACCACCGTAAGGGCCATTGGGGATAAACCAGCTATTCCAAAAGCCATCATAGGTCCATTTTGCAGCTTCAACCCACTGCTCAGGCATCTGAGCGCTGCCATCATCAGCAACAAGGGAGCCAGCACCGAACATAGAACCAACACCGCGCCAGTCAGTCCACTGGTTCATCCAACCAAACTGGACAATATTTTCAGGATCGAAATCTTCCATGGAAGCATCATTGCCATTGGCATCAACCGTGAGTACTTTTGCAAGTTCGGTCATGTACTCAATAGTCCATTCGTGCTCGACGCCGTCAGCATCTACGTAAGGAACGCCGTATTCTGCGGGTGGGTAAGGCAGACCAGCTTCATCAAAGAGATCGATATTATAAAGAACGAAAGAGGGGAAGATACCGAAGGGGATACCTAATTGTCCTTCTTCCTGTACCAAATAGAAATCAACCATCGCGGGATCAAAACCACTCAGATCGTAGCTATTAGCTTCGATCAGTGGAGCCAGATCAAGCCAGGCGCCTTTGAACTGGTCGCGGCCTTTAATGCCAACAGGGCCAACGATGTCAGGAGCGTTACCGGCAGCGATCTGGGTTGCCAAGGTGTCAGCAGCATTGTCAGCATCAACGATTTCCAGTACGAGTTCGATCTCATCCTGGCTAGCGTTGTAAGCTTCAACAAAAGCTTCTTCTAGCGGAATAGCACCTTCATCAGTGCCTGCGCCCAAACCAACAAACCAACGAACCTGAGTTTTGCCAGCGGGGGCTTCCTCTGCGGGAGCTTCTTCCATGGGAGCTTCCTCTGCAGGAGCTTCTTCCATGGGGGCTTCAGGGGCAGCTGCCCCACCACAGGCGGTCAATACCAGAGAAGCGATTACCAAAGCGGCTAATACGAGCCAAAGTTTCTTCATTTCTTCCTCCAAATTATAGGATAGTTTTTATAAGGTTATTTACAAATTAGTATAGTGCTAAATACATTGTCTAAGCAGCAACACCTCCTTAAGCAATCCCTGGGAGCGCTCCCAGGGTAAGGCAAAAAAATGTTTTTTCACGATAAACTGGCTCCACAGGAATCTCGAATAATCAATTCTGTGTCATAAAGTGTCTGGCGAGGGGGAATACTCCCCTTTTCAATAATGTCAATCAAAACTTCAACAGCACTAACACCAAAGCGAAGGATTGGCTGTTTTACAGTGGTCAATTTCGGAGTGCTCTGGCGTGCGGGCAAAAGGTCATCAAAGCCGATTACCGCAATATCGCTCGGGACCAGCAACCCAGCCTCCTTAAGAGCGTGCACGACACCCAAAGCCATCATATCTGAAGCAACAAAAATCGCATCTGGCTTATGAGGAAGCAAATCTTGAACGCTGGCATATCCGCCCTCTTCAGAGAAATCCCCATTTACGATCAAATTCTCGTCAAGCGGAAGATGATGATCCCGAAGCGCTTGCTCGTACCCAAGCTTTCGATCCGCTGCCGGGCGATTTCCCAAACGCCCAGACACATGTGCGATACGCTCGTGCCCCAACTTGATGAGGTGTTCAACAGCATTATATGCACCCGAAAGATTGTCCACATCAATATAGCTGACGTCATCATCCATCTGATTAAGCCGCCCAGCAACCAAAAAAGGCATGGCACTCTTCTGCAACTGCGGGATAATGGGATCGCCATCAGTTGTAGCTTGCACTATCACACCATCCAAAAAGCTATGTTGAGCAATGCGAGGCAACAACATCTCTTCATCTTTTTTTGTATTAAATAAAAACAAGGAAAGCATATACCCCTGCTCATTACAAGCCTGGGTAATGCCCTGTGTTAATCGAGAGAAATAGGGGTCACCAAAAAAGGTGGCAACGCTGCGGGGAATAACTAGCCCCAAAATCCCAGAGCGCTGAGCTGCTAACGATCGAGCAGCAGGATTAGGTACAAAGCCTGTCTCACGAATGACTTCGAGCACACGTTCACGAACTTCTTCTTTTACATCAGGCTGCCCATTAACAACACGAGAAACCGTAGAACGGGAGACCCCCGCCAGTTTTCCAATTTCTTCGAGTGTTAGTTTCTTTGCCATTACCGTTCTCTTTTCGGTAGAAGTGGGGCAGACAAGACTGGGAGCGCTCCCAGTCTTGTGGCATTGTATATAGAATCATTCCCTTTGTCAAGTACTTTAATTCGTATCAGACAATTTCCCCTTCTCTATACTGCCACATATCTGCCAGATCGTGATTGGGTGCTCTTCTTCCCAGCAGATCAGCATCGTGCGTGCCAATCTCAGAGTGCGGGGAGAGTTGGAGTTACATCATTGCGGCTTTGATGAGTTGTTTCCTCCGCGTCATCCAATTTGCAAAATTGATGCACTTCCGCGATGCACATATCTACATTAGTCATCAATCTGCTATTTAATTTAAATCAGAGAATCGCACTCTTTGCCTTTGCACTCGCTTGTTCCAAGCAAGTGCGAATATCATCCGAAGATTCTCCCTGCTTATTATCGGACAACTTCTCAAAATCAACGCGTGGTACTTTGATGTGGATATCGATGCGGTATAGCATGGGACCCGAAACCCGTTTTTGGTAGCGCGTCACAGTTTGATAGGGGTAGGCGCAGGCTTTTGTATTGCTTCCGTGAAAACCATAAGCACAGGGATACATTGCAGTACCCAGTGCAGAATAAAAAAGTCACTATTTCTAGTGACTCTCAATATGGGCACGGGCGGACTCGAACCGCCGACTTCACGGATGTGAACCGTGCGCTCTAACCAGCTGAGCTACGCACCCTTAATGCGGCGGGATTATAGCCGAGTCCAAATCCCTTGACAAGGCAGGTACTTATTTTTATGGTAGAGGCAAAAAATCCCAGGGATTAACTTTCCCATAAACGGAAGTCATCAATTCAAAGTGCAAATGTGCACCAGAAGACCGCCCCGTACTACCAAAAGCACCAATTGCTTCACCCTGCCCTACACTTTGCCCACAGCCTACATAGATGGCACTTAAATGTGCATACATCGACTGGAAACCAGTCCCATGATCAATCATCACCACGTTGCCATAACCATAATTATTCCAGCCGGAATAGACTATTACGCCTGCATCAACAGCAAAAATGCCCGCCCCTTCGTGCCCGGCAATATCAATCCCACGATGATTGGTTTTTGGTGACCAATCGTAACCAGAAAGATAATGGTTTGCTGCAGGCCAAACAAAAGTACCAAAACCAATTGCCCCACCTGTGATTGGTTCACAAGCTCCATCTCCGAGAATATAAGAGCTTGCAGGGTCTTCACGCGTTACACCAATTGGCGCACTCCATGAGATAAAAAGCCTCTCCCCACCCGGTACAATTAACCAGGTGCCTGGCGGTATATTTGGACGAGCGTAATCTCCAATGGTTTCCAGATTCAGTCGATTCCCAGGATAATTGACAATGTCATCGGGATCAACACCAAAGAAGTCCGCCACACCATTAAGACCATCCCCATCCTGCCATTCATAATAAGTACCATTAACAGGGAGAATATTTAAATCCTGACCAGCTTTAAGATTATGTGGGTCATCGAGTAAGGTATTATAGTTGCCCCATAAAATCGTTTGTGGAGTCAATCCAAATTCTTCAGAAATGCCAAAAACTGTATCACCATCCTGAACAGCATAGGTGGTAATCTCCAAACGCGAGCGGGATGGAATCGTAGTATGCATCTCAGCCATACGTGAAATACCCCGAGCATCGATATTAACTGAAAAAAATTCCGCTTCGAGTTCAACCGCCGACGTGGATACGGGTTCTGCGGCTAATACACTCTCTCCAGTAGCCCTGTTTGGCGCGTCTTTGTAGAAACCTTGCATTAATAGGATTATCCCAATGACAGCAATCAGAAAAAGAGCATTTGTTGCCACACGCAAAGCCGACTCTCCCAAACCCAACTGGAGAAGCAATTCCATCCAGCGGTTGAATAAATTTGGCGGTCTTTCAGAGCGAGCTGTATTCCCATTCTCAACATCTCGTCCCGACATATCTTCGGGAAAATCCGCGCGCTTTATTTCGGGAATATCTTTCAAATTATTTTCCATAGATTTCACCGCTCGGCATCATATCACGGAGAAAATTGAGCGTCAAGAATGGTATGAGAGAAAGTTAAGGATAAAGGATTGTAAATTATACAGGTACGACGCACTCCGCTCTATCATTCGCCGCATTATTCACCAAAGTCGAAACAGGATGCGCCTCCATCCCTTCAGCAGGGTATGAGAGCAGTAAAGATTGTAAATCTGTACGAGCTTTTGGGTCTAGCCATTGCCGATAAGTCGAGGGCGGCAAGATAACGGGCATCCGCTTGTGGATGGGTTTCATTAGTTTATTTGGCTCTGTGGTGATAATCGTGCAGGTTTTGACGCGTGAACCATCGGGACTTTCCCAATCTGACCATAAGCCCGCAAAGGCAAAGGGCTGGCGCGATTGCATAAAAATATAATGCGGTACTTTTGCCTTTTGCCCGGCAACTTTTTGCCATTCATAAAACCCATCTACCAAAATTAGGCAGCGCTTATATTTATAGGCTCCCTTGAATGAAGGTTTTTCTGCCAATGTCTCAGAACGCGCATTGATTGAGCTAAATTTTGCGTTTTTTGCCCAAGATGGAATAAATCCCCACAAAAAGAAAGTTGCTGCGTTATGCCCGTCGTTGGGAATTGCCAAAAGAGGTTGGCTGGGCGCGATGTTGAAACGCGGCGCAAAAATAGGCGGAAAATCAAAACCACCAAAATAATCGGCGGGGTTTGTTGTGAGTGTAAATCGTCCGCACATTAGCTTTCCTTTGCTTGTCCTATAAAAGTTTCTGGGCTTCGCGATTTGACCTGAAAAAAACGTCCTTTAAGATTCAAAATTGGCTTTTCTATCCAGCGATAACTTGCTGATGCAATGCCTATTGTTAAGAAAAGAGAAATAAAAGCAATCAAGAATTTAAATTGAGACTCGGTGAGCGTTAAATAATCGCGTATTCTCCAGACGATCCAAATAATAGCAAAATGATAAACATATAAACCGTAAGAGATTTTTCCCAAATACTTTAGCCAAGGGTGTTCTAAAAACTTGACCCATAATTTCTCAGATATTACGGCGTAAATGAATAAGGCAAAGAAATAATTTAAAATAGAATATCCCCAAATATATTGCATATTCTTGGGCATAGCAAAAGGATATCCGAGACCAGAAATGATTCCCAAAGAACCTGTAGAAAAGTAACGGGTAGCAAAACCAATTACAGGAAGCAAGAAAAATAACACTACCAGTTGCTTTTTGGGTTGAAAAAATTTAAAGCGCGTAATATAGGCACCAAAGGCAAAAGCGTCTAGGTGTGTAAAAGGCAGAGCATATAAAGCCCTTGCCATATTCGTTCTAAAGAAAGGGATAGGATAAATTTTATAAACCACTGTGTATATAATACGAAAAAGAAGTCCAGATAAAATTGCTCCAACAAATAACTTCTTCAAATGCCTTTTGGGAACAAGGAGAATTAGCAGAGGCCAAATAATATAGAATTGCTCTTCAACAGATAATGACCAAAAATGCTCCAGAAGAGGCGTATGTTGAAATTTAGCACTTGCATATAAAAAGTCATATAAATAAAACGCGGCATAACCAACTTGATCCTGAAAAATCTGCATTTTTCCGGGTCGATAAGGCATAGATTTCAACCAAATACTAAGCCCTGTCATTAAAGCCAAATAAAAATAGTACAAAGGAAAAATTCGTAATAATCTACGCCCATAAAATTTCTTATAGTAATCCTTCTTGGGTAGATACTCTTTCATATCAAGCAAAATCCCCGTAATTAAAAATCCCGATAACACAAAAAATAATTGCACTCCAACCCACCCAAAATTAAGATAATCAGTATGCACAGCAAATACAAGTAAAAAGGCAATCGCGCGGATGCCGTCTAAGCCTGGAATCATTAACGCAGCACCCCATAATCACCTTGACGTCTCATCCCCCCCACCACGTCAAGATGCTCCCAAAATGCCCGCAAATATCGGGAGCTTATCCCAAACAAATCTCGTGTTTTTGAGTATGCTCGCAAGCCATCTATCATTTTTTCACTAAAATTCTCACGATATTTTCATTGTATTTTATCTTTTTAAGTACTGTATCCAGCCCTGACACAGACAACAGAATCGAAAAAGGTATAACAATAGCAACATAACGATTTTGAACTTCCATAAAAAGGAGCAGTAGAGCAAAACCAAGAATAAATAATTGCATAGTAAATGTAGCAGGAGAGGGATTTTCTTTAATAGCGAAAACCACATTAAAAAACATAAAGACGGTAATAATTACCCACAGCAACGTTTCAAAATCTCTTAATAAATTCACTAATTCGTCATCATTTGAGCCAATTAAAGAATAGTCAAAAAGAGCGTCGTGACTAGCCCAAATCAAATCAATTTTTGATTTAAACAACTCTATACTCCCTTCCTTATCCAATCGAGAAAAAGCCAGGTTTACTAAATATTTTTGTGTTTCAAAGCTATCTCCATTAAAGCGAGCATAAGCATTAACAGCTATATCATAATCTTCGGTTGTAACGCGCCCTTTGCTAATTGGGTTTAACCCCTTTAAAAGATATTCTCCTATCCTTTGGGATGACGACAGAATATTTGTCTGAAAAATATTTTTAGAGATTTGTGCTGCTAAATTAGTCGTCCCAGTATAAGAAAGTAAAACAATACCTATAATAATAAGGAGCTTATAATTTTTCCATTCTTTTATTTTGTAAATCAACAAGGAAATAATGAGCGCAATAATAAGAATAATACCTACAGGACGAAACCAATCAGTAATCCCAATTAGAATACCTATAAGTGAAAAATAAATGACAGATGAGGGTAAATTGCTGTCATTATTTTTACTCGAACGTATATATAAAAGGGTAGCTAAAAGCAGGGGAGGGAAGGCTAAATAAACGGTATCTAAGGTGCCTGAATAACATATTGTGGAAGGTAAAATTGCAAATAGAAATGCAGAAAGTAACCCCACCGTCTCATTAGAAATTTCTT
>JABGOQ010000199.1 GCA_018645405.1 Anaerolineae bacterium
AGGAACCTTTGGGCAAAATTGTTGTTAAATATGAATGATGAGAATTGAAAATTAAGAATAAGGATCAATTATGGTATCTATCCACCTATACGGAAATTTACGCCGTTACGCAAAGGATAATAGTGCGTCAAGTGACAGTATTATCGAAGCCGAAGTGAAAGAAAATGAAGAGATTTACGACTTTTTAGAGCGGCTTGGTTTTGAGATTGGCGAGCTATATACTATTTTTATCAACTCGCGTTTACTCACTTCGCGCACAAAAATGGCTCCTTTTTTAGGTTATCAACAAGTTTGTGAAGATGAATGTCTATGCTGGGAGTTGACAGAAATAGTCAAAGATGGCGATCATATTGGGCTATTTGGAGAAGATATGCCTGCGTTGGTGGCGTAAGGATTAATAATTTATTGGTACGCAAAAGCAGTGTTTCGTGTATTACCAAAAAAGAGCGGCTCATTTATGAGCCGCTCTTTTTTTGATCAGTAAAAAAATCAGTTTAGGGGCATTCAATCTTATAGCTGCTTTCAGCCGATTCCCCATTTGGACTGATGACGACGAGTTTTATCCAGTAGCTTCCTGCTGCTAATGGCGGGACAAAACTATCTGAAATGGGCTTGCTCCCAACTGTATCAAAAGTGGTTGAGCGATCTGTTAGAACACCGCTTTGCTCGCTTTCAAAACGCCAAGAAGCAGTTCCGGGGCCATTCATCTCGATGCTTCCGGCAAGATTTAAGGGTTGGATGGGCCCGAAACAGCCAGCCACAGTGATTGTATCTGGTTTTTCAATGGTCACACCGATGACAGATGAGGTAGATTGATCATAAACTGGCAAGCCAGCCAAATTCCCGGCTGTATCCGTTACACTTGCAGCGACCCAGCATTGTGTCGAATTCTGCAATTTGACATACCACCAGGATGAAGTCGCATTTTTACCGATGATCGTGGCAGGTTGATCCGCTACTAGTGCGCCAGTTGCTAGCCATTCAACGCCATACCCAAAACGGCAATTAACATTTGCATCCTTGGGCCAGGCGATGGGTACAGCGGGCGTAAAGGTAGCGGTGGGCAGGGGAGTATTCGTAGGGAGAGGTGTTTCTGATGGAATTGGTGTTGCGGGGGGGATTGGTGTAGCAGTGGCTTCAGGAGGAAGGGAAGGATTCTCCAATGTAGGACTAGGTGCTTCATTATTATTCCCAGAGTCAGTAGGCAAATTACATGCTGAGAGTATGAAGATGAGTACTAATATCAAAGATAAGTAGCGAGTTTTCATAGGAACTCCTTTAGATTTCATTTTTCGAGAGAAGCTTACTGTAATTATACAACTATCCTATCTGGATTAGCTAAAGAATACAATAGGACGCTAGGTTCTGCTTGCTACAAATACCTACTCTCGCTTCTCTCTCTCGTATTGTCTAAATTTTCTAAACCGTCGATAAAAGCGTAGCAATGAGGGCCCAAGGAAGACCAGCAAGATGATTCCGAAGATAAGAATTTCTGTCCAGCCGACGGTCCAGACTGGACGGCAGGCAAGCAGCGTAAAAAAAAGCGAGAGTTGGGCAATGCGAAGAGAAAATCTCATGCCAAGATTTTACCATTCAAGCAATAAGTCTAATACAGATTGCTGGAACAAAAAAAGCTCCCCGTCCATTTTTTGACGGGGAGCTTTTTGTCTAAGCGTTATTTTGCTTATTTAATTAGTATGTGCGCTAGGGAGCAAGTGACCAAGGTGCTGCAGCTTCAATTTCGCCTGTTTCCATGCGGATTTCGTAAATTTCGGTAGCGAGGTTTAGTTTCTGTTGGAGCATGAAGAAACCGTGCCAGTGTGCCCAGTCGGGTGCACCCATCATTGCGCCTTGGCGAGCGCGACGTCCATCATGGTGCCAGATGTGGTAGTGTTGGATCATAAAGCCATCTTCCCAAGGGTTGTCTTTGATCAAGCCTGCTTCAGCCAACTCTACGCGCATGGCTTCGACGGGTGTCCAGTATTCCACATTATAGAGTTCAACAGCTTTGTCGCCGCTTGCGAAGTAATTCTTGGTGTGGAGGTCGCTGTGACATTCGCCACAAACTTGTTCCATTTCGGCACGTCCAGCTTCGCCGTCACCATAGAACATTGCCATTGGGTCATCTTCTGTGCGAACTTTAGATACTTTCGCCCAAAGATTCCAGTAAAGGCGTTTGGAAACGTTGTGGGTGGTTTCAAGATCGCCGATTCCGCTCATATGGCAGGTGGCGCAGGTGGGGGCGCGGTAATCGCCAGGTTCCCATTCGCCGGTGGGGCTATCCCAAGTCCATTCTTCGCCTTCTGTGGTGAAGATTTGACCGTGTTTGGTATTTAAGAAAATCTCAAGATCGGGGTGGTCCGGACCGATATGACAGCCAGCGCAAGCTTCTGGTTTGCGAGCTTCGGCAATATCAAATCTGTGTCGGCTATGGCAGACAGTACAGTTGCCAATTTCTCCAGTGGGGTATACATTACCAATACCAGCGGAAGGATAGGTCTCAGATGAGGGGTGCCCGGTCTCATCTACGACAAAGGTAACACCGTGGCATTGTTGACAGCCAGTCTCATCAGATGCTCCACTGAGTTCAGGATTATCTCGTCCCTCATGTTTGTGGATCAGAGTTTGCATGGCATCTTTGCCTTCATATTGAACGCCAGCACGTTCGTGTCCACTAATGTGGAATTGTTCTACTGCATCTTCATGGCATTCGCCACAAACTGCGGGGGGAACCAGCATGGCAACAGAAACGGTTAGGTCTTCATGACCTTCAACGTCTGTCATTGCCATTGGGGAGTCAGCTTCGACTTCGTGGCAGTCAATACAAGAGATACCTTCATCTGCGTGTTTGCTGTTATCCCAATCGGCGACAACGCCGGGCATTTCATCAGTATGACAACTGATACAATCTTTTGCTTCGTCAGTTAGCTCTACAGCGGGGGCTGCTTCAGCATCTGCGTCGGCAGGAGCTGAACCGCAAGACGCAAGGGCTGCGCCGAGCAAGATAACGAGAGCGACTATGGCTAATAAATTTAGCTTTTTCATTTTATTTATCCTCAATAGAGATGAATAGGTGAATTATTCGTATTTGCTTTGTAGTAAGTGTTTTTTAAGATTTGAGTGCCCAACCTCCTCATGACAAGTTGCACATTTGGATGTAGTCTTACCAGCAAAGTAATTGCGATGTTCTTCTGTGTCTTGAGTTGCTTTTTCTAACTCAACATGACAAGTCATACAACCTGAGTCGTAAACAAATTCTTCGCGGTGTTCGGTTTTAGCCAGCCAGTCAATTTCACTGGTATCCTGAAAGTTTTCTGCCAAGAAATCATTGAGACCTCTACGACCTTTTTCATAGAAGTAGTGCGCAGAATTATCATGAGGTAGGTGGCAGTCTGTGCAACTGGCTTTAATACCAAAATCGTTATTTCCGCCATGATGATTATCCGCGTTTGCTGCTACAAAAGGTTCCATGCTGTGGCAACTGACACAAAAATCAGCCCCCGATGTTGCCGTAAAGCTTTCATCTCCGATTAGCCATGAGAGAAAGGGAAGCACAAAAAGTGCAACAAAGGCAATTATCAAATAAGTGCCAAAGCGAGCGAATTTGTTCATTTCTTTTAGTTTCGTCATTTTTCCATTCCAGTATATTTTATTAAATTTTTCTTGAGTATATTAATCTTATTCTCATATAGTATATAAGAATGATGCAGGCAAAACCATCGTCAAGATGGATGGTATTAAAAAGAAAACGGGTTAGATTTCAACTAACCCGTTTTTTAGACTAATCCATAAGGACTAGGGTGTCTTTTTTTCTTGGTACCACAGCGCCGCTTGTACTCTATTGTTCATATGCAATTTATCTAAGATAAAGCGCAAATGCGAGCGCACTGTATTTACCGAAATAACCAAACCCTTTGCGATCTCTTTATTTGATAACCCTTGTGCTACTAATTCTAAAACTTCGTTTTCTCGTGGGGTCAAGAGAGAAATCTCTTTTTCTTCTATAATTTCTTCTATAGGCTCTTTTTTTTCTTTCTTTTTTACAAATTTGCCTTTAGAAAGTGTAGAAAACTCGTTTAGCAAACGGGGGGCCATTGCAGGTGGAATAATCGCCTCTCCCTCGGCAACACGCCAAATTGCATCTCGCATATATTGAGAATCTGTTACCGTTTTCAAAATATAGCCCTGTGCGCCGGCCTTCACTGCTTCAAAAAGATCTTCGTCTTTTTCAGATGCGGTAATCATGATCACTTTCAAATCGGGATATTTCCCCAACAATTTTCGTGTGGCTTCTATGCCGTTCATGCGGGGCATTTTGACGTCCATTAAAATAATATCGGGCATAGCTTCTTCCACAATTTCTAGAGCAGAAATGCCGTCGTCGGCTTCGCTAAGAATTTCAAAACGTTCGTCTCTTTGCAAAAGGCTCGCCATCCCCTCTCGAAAGAGGAGATGGTCGTCTACGAGCATGATCTGGATTGTTTTTTTTGTCATTGTTTTTCTCCAGCAGATTGTTTGGGATGGGATAAGTGGGATGTGTTTCGCTCCACACCGTTGTTATTTTAACGGAAGCAAGCCTAAATTGGCGTGCGATTCGCTCTTGTCCCAAATTTGCTTTTTTCAATTCGACGTGTTCGGGTAGAGGGGCAGGGTAGCCGTTACCTGCGTCCCCATCCTCGAAGCTGATTTGACTTGGAGAGAGCCGCCCAGATTTTCGGCACGCTCTCGCATAATGCGTAACCCAAAATGTTTTTTATCTCGATCGGCGCTATAGTCAAATCCACTGCCGTCATCTTTGATGATGAGTTTGGCATAGTTTTCGTTTTTTCGCAAATTTACGCTGACCGCTTTGGCACTGGCATGTTTGCGGACATTAGTGAGGGCTTCTTGAAGGATGCGCAATAATTCGGTTTCGACTCGAGGTGAGAGATGGAGTTTTTCTTCGCTTGCGTGAAAATCGGTCTTTAGCCCACTGCGCTGGCGGAATTCTGCAATCCATGCGGCGGCGGTCAGGTTGAGGTCTCCTGTGGGGCGAGTGCGTAAGCCATCGATCGATTCGCGCACATCGTAGCAGGCATCTCTGACAACGTTGCGAATGGCTTTCATTTCGGTATTGCTTTCTTCTACTTTGCCGAGCTTTAGGTCTTCTTCGAGTAATTCTGTTTTGATGCTGAGCCAGCCGAGGGTTTGGGCGAGGCTATCGTGTAATTCACGTGAGATGCGGGCGCGTTCTTCTAGCACGGCAATTTCTTCGATATGCTGATGATATTTTGCATTTTCAATGGCTACGCCAAGTTGATTGCCGATACTTTCAAGGAGTTGCATAATTTCAGGGGAGAAACTGCTTTCTTTTTCGCTAAATAAAATCATTGTGCCTAGTGAACGACTCCGTGATTTTAGCAAAACGGATGCTATCCGAGAATATCCTGCTGCCATAGCTCGGCATCCATCTTCTTCTGTGCAGAATGTATTTGGGAATAATGTTTGACAAGTGCCCTTGTCTATATTCTCGACTCGGATCGAATCTTGAGGAGGGGCAGGAGGATAGGGGACGCGAGAAAAGCATTCAATAATATTTGGCAATAATCCCCTATGAGTGGCTATTCTGGTGTTCTCTTTCTCAAGTAATTGAATGAGACCGCCCTTTGCTCCAGATGCGCTAATCACTTTTTCTAGTGCTTCGTTGAGCACATCTTCAAGCGCACCAGATTGGCTAATAATTAAGGCGACTTCTGAGATGGTATCCAGTTCTTGCGTGCGTTGTGTAACTCGCTCTTTTAGAGAGTCTTGCGATCTTTTGAGATTTGAGACCATCTCGTTGAGTGTTTTTCCAAAGACTTCAAGTTCATCACCTGTGTTTAGGTCGCAATGAGCGTTATAGTTCCCATTCCCAACTGCAACGGCGACTTCTTTTAACTCTCCGACAGGGGAGATAACCATTTTTCTGACCATGACATATAGCGCGATCATGACCAAGCCAACAATACTAAAGGCAGAAACGGTGAGCATTTGCCGACTCTTGGCGAGAGAGTCATCCATTTCACTAATGGGGACGAGAACGCTTAATCCACCGCGTATATCACCGACTTCATAACCTTGCGAGTCGTGGCATTTGAGGCAACTAGCTTTTACTTCGAGGGGAAACATCAACCGATAGACTGGTTCATCTCCGCTTCTGTCTACGGCTGCGACTGGTTCAAATTCATTTTCAAATTGAATGAGGGCATCATGTTCAAAATTATCTGGTGTATTTTCTGGGTTTGTTAATATCAGACTTGTAATATGGAAGCTGTAATCACGCTTATCGTTAGATAGATTTGATAATTCTTTTGTTACCATTGCCGGCGATTTTTGGTAATAGCCATTTTGGCTTTTGAGGTAATAATCACCAGGGGTTGTTGTCCAGATTCCGTTATAGGATGAGATCCATTCACGCGTGAGGGTCATTTCAGAGAGCAGAGCTTCAGCTTGGCTATGAATTTGCTGAAGATGTTGTTTCTCTTCATTGCGATAAATACTCAGCGAGAGGAAGAATATGGTTAGACTAATAATCAGCCCAATACTGAGGGTTAGACGCATCCCGATGCTTGAGCGAGATGCGGATATATTTCTTATAGAAAGATGTTCTTTTTTTATCATAGCGTTATCTCTTGGTAAAAGTTTTTCGTTTTTCTAATCATACTCTTTTTATGCAATCAGGTGGGGAATTTATAAGAAGAAAATCGTTGCTATATGACCCATATCATCTGAATAGTATGAATAGTGACACTTGCGTATATGTGAAATTGCTTTATATTAATCTAGTACTCAGTTTTCTTTGTATGATAAAATAGTGCTTTGCATCACAACCTTAGATAATTCAAGAGGAAATATGCTCTTTCAATATATTGCTATTGCTATTTTGCTCGTCCTTACAACGGCAGTAGGTGTTATCGCGGTTTCTTTGGGAGCACTTTTTGGTCCCAAACGAGATACTAAACGAAAACAGATGCCCTACGAATCTGGGATGGTCCCTATTGGCAAAGGAACACGCCGTATGCCGGTGCGCTTCTATCTTATTGCCGTTTTATTCATCCTTTTTGATATTGAAGTAATTTTCTTTCTCCCTTGGGCAGTTTCCTTCCGTAAATATATAGAAAACGGAATGGGAACTTTTATTTTTTTAGAGATGCTGGTCTTTATTGGCATTTTGCTCGTGGGCTATGTATACGCATGGAAGAAAGGAGCCTTTGAATGGGAGTAGAAGAAAAACTCGCCGATATGGGCGTTGTTACCACAACTTTAGAGAAAGCCATGGGATGGGGGCGCACCCGCGCCATGTGGCCTATGCTTTTTGGTTTGGCTTGTTGCGCTATCGAAATGATGGCGGCGCAAGCCTCCGATTATGATATGTCCCGCTTTGGGATGGAGCTTATGCGCCCCAGCCCGCGCCAATCTGATTTGATGATTGTGGCGGGACGCGTTAGCCGAAAGATGGCACCCACCTTGCGTTATCTTTACGACCAAATGGCAGAACCCAAATGGGTTATTGCTATGGGCGATTGCGCCTCTACTGGTGGTGTTTTCAATAATTATGCTGTTGTTCAGGGGGTTGATGAAATTGTCCCCGTTGATATTTATATTTCAGGTTGCCCCCCACGCCCAGAAGCTTTGATTGGTGGTGTGATGGCACTTTATGAAAAAGTTGAAAAGATTAAGATCGAGAAGAGTGAAGCGTAATTAGTAATCAGTCTTTGAACCATCCAACTAGAAACTAGCCAATTATGAAACTAGAAACTATTATTCAGCGTTTAGAAAAGGATTTTGGCGCAGAAGCCAAAGAGAGCTTCGGGGAAGTAGAAGTTTTACTTGCTCCTGAAAATCTTATTTCTGCCAGCCAAAAACTACGCGATGAGTTTGACTTCGCCTTCCTTTCCACCATCACGGCTGTAGATTATTTCCCTGAAGATGCACCACGTTATCATGTTGTTTACGTTTTGCGTTCTTTTAGTGAAAATTTACAACTGACTTTGCGGGTTCCTCTAGCAGGAAACGACCCCGTAATCCCCACACTGACCAAAGTTTATAAAAATGCCAATTGGCGTGAACGTGAACTTTGGGATATGTTTGGCATCAAAGTGGAAGGGCATCCCGACCTGCGCCGTATTCTTATGCCCGATGATTGGGAAGGTCACCCCCTCCGCAAAGATTATCCTTTGGGTTATGAAGAGCCACAATTTACCTTCAATTTTGAAGAAATTGATGTCAGCAAACCACACGGGGAGCTTTAATTATGCCTACACCTTATCCCCTTCCCGAAGTAAATCTTGAACAAATTAAGCATCTCGTTTCACAGCGCGCATTAGATGGTGAAACCGTTCTTCTCAACATGGGACCTCAGCATCCCAGCACGCATGGTGTTTTACGCCTTTTGCTTGAGTTGGACGGCGAAACAATTGTCACCTGTGTCCCCGATGTAGGATTTTTGCACACCGGTATTGAGAAAAATATGGAGGCGAAAAACTACCTCCAAGCTGAAGTAATGTCAGATAGGTTAGATTATCTGAACACGGTTGGCAATAACTTAGCTTATTGTTTGGCTGTTGAAAAAATGCTAGATTTGGACGTACCGCTTCGCGCGCAAGCCTTGCGCGTGATACTCGCCGAGTTACAGCGGATTGCCTCGCACTTGATTTGGATCGCGACCGCCGCCTTAGACGTTGCCGCGATGTCTGTTTTCCTTTACGCCTTCCGTGAACGTGAGATTATTCTCGACATTCTCGAGCTCGTTTCCGGTCAACGGATGATGACGACCTATATC
The DNA here is from genome assembly GCA_018645405.1 of Anaerolineae bacterium. GTDB lineage: Bacteria > Chloroflexota > Anaerolineae > Anaerolineales > Villigracilaceae > Desulfolinea. The sequence goes on from JABGOQ010000199.1 coordinate 8,801, forward strand.
CGCCCCGGCGGCGTATGGCGAGATGTTCCTGTAGAATTTGATGATGCAGTTCGCAACGTGTTAAACACCTTCCCGAAACGTATTGATGAGTACGAAGATTTGCTCACTAGAAACCCACTTTTCCTTGATCGTACAATGGGCATTGGGAAGGTTTCCGCTTCGGAGGCAATCCAGTGGGGGATGTCGGGTGCTTCTCTTCGGGGCTCCGGCCCAGATTGGGACTTGCGTAAGAAGCAGCCCTATAGCGGTTATGAGCAGTACGATTTTGATGTCCCCACCGATGATAAAGGGGATGTCTATTCTCGTTACCTTGTTCGTGTTAGAGAAATGCGCGAATCACTTAAAATTATCCAACAGGCATTAGACATCTTGCCTATGGGTCCCGTTCGCTCGAATAACAGAAAAATTGTCCCGCCCCCACGCTCAGAAATTGGCACAAGCATGGAATCACTGATTCATCATTTCAAATTATGGACAGATGGTTTTGATGTGCCAAAAGGGAGCGTTTACGCCGCAGTCGAATCACCACGTGGCGAGTTGGGCGTTTATCTTGAAAGTGATGGCGGTCCGAAACCCTATCGTATTCACTGGCGCACGCCTTCCTATAATAACTTGGAAGCTTTGCCAGATATGGCAGAAGGTTTATTGATTGCTGATTTAGTTGCAATTATCGGTAGTATAGATATTGTATTGGGAGATGTGGATCGATGAGTTTAGCAGAAAAATATCCACAAGAAATTGAAAAGATTCTGGCAAAATATCCGCCAGAGCAAAAGCGTTCGGCTGTGATGGCCTTGCTTTATATGGCAATGCGCGAAGAAGGCTATGTTAGCAAAGCTGACAAAGCCGATATCGCAGAAATGCTTGAAATGACCACCACTGAAATATCGGGCATCATTGGATTTTACTCATTATTTCATGATGAAAAAGCGGGCCAATATCGCCTTCAAGTTTGCACCGATATCGGTTGTGCACTTCGTGGTGCAGACCAATATCTTGCTGACCTTTGCAAAGAGTTGGGTGTGAAACCTGGTGAAACCACAAAAGATGGCTTGGTCACAGTCGAAGAAGTGAAGTGTTTGGCGGCTTGTGATAAAGCACCCATGTTTCAAGTGCAGAGCCCCAAAGGCATCAAATATCATGAAGAGATGACCATTGCAGCAACCATAGATTTGATTGAAGAATTGCGAAAAGATGCGCAGGAGGCAAAATAATGGAATATATGCTTCTACGCCATCGTGACATTGATAATCTCAACCAAATTGATACCTTCTTGAAAGAAGATGGTTTTGAAGGTCTTAAGAAAGCACTCAAAATGGAAACCACCGATGTGACTAATGAAGTCAAGGCGGCAGGTTTACGCGGACGTGGTGGTGCAGGTTTCCCCGCGGGCGTGAAATGGTCATTTATGGATAATAATAATTGGCCTCATTATGTAGTTGCGAACGCTGACGAATCGGAACCCGGCACTTTCAAAGATCGTGAAATTATGGAGAGCAACCCTTTCCAATTCCTTGAAGGAATCGCTATTTCATCTTTTGCTGTTGGCGCAAATGCTGCATATATTTATTTGCGGGGCGAATTCTGGGAAGTAGCTCATTTCCTCGATGAAAAGATCGAAGAAATGGAAAAAGCTGGCTTCTTGGGTGAAAATATTCAGGGCACCGATTATTCGCTAAAAATTTATACGCATCTCGGCGCAGGCGCATATATCTGCGGTGAAGAGACTGCTTTGCTCGAATCGATGGAAGGCAAACGTGGACAGCCTCGCGTTCGTCCGCCATTCCCACCTTCAGAAGGTCTCTATAATAAACCGACCGTTGTTAACAACGTCGAGACTTTGTCGAGCGTCCCTTATATTATTAAAAACGAAGCCGATGGATACAGAAAATTCGGCACCGAAAAAAGCCCCGGCACAAAGATTTTCTCCCTTTCAGGGAATGTAAATAATCCAGGCAACTACGAACTTCCACTGGGAACGCCCTTCCGTACCTTGATTTTTGACGAGAAATATGGCGGTGGTATCCCTGATGGCAAATCCATCAAGGCGATTATGCCCGCGGGCGCATCATCTTCGATGGTTGTCGCAACAGATGAAGCCCTCGACACACCGATGGACTACGAGCACGTTCAAGACGTGGGCGGTTCGCTCGGTTCGGCATCTGTAATTGTTGTAGACGATTCTGTTGGACTTGACTGGCTCATAGCTAAAACAATGGATTTCTTCCATCACGAATCTTGTGGCAAATGTACCCCCTGCCGTGAAGGCTCTTATTGGATGAAAAAGCTCACAGAACGTATCCACAGTGGCGAAGGCTCAGAGAAAGATGTCGAACTGCTCAAAGATGTTGCCTATCAAATGCAAGGCACAACGCTCTGCGCACTCGGTGAATTTTCTACGATGGCAGTTGTTAGCTCGATTGAACGTTTTCCGGAAGACTTTAAAGCTTAAAGACAAAGGACACGAAGGTTTTCTAAGAAAAAAGATTTTCTTTATGCCTTCTTAGCGCCCTTGGTGTTTTAAAAAATTACGCAATACGAAATACTAATAAGGTATTTTTATGACCAAAGATATTACTCTCACAATTGATGGCAAAGAAGTAAGTGTTCCTGATGGAACATTGGTTGTTGATGCCGCCAAAAAAGCTGGCATAGACATCCCCGTCTTCTGCTATCATCCCAAAATGGAACCGGTTGGCATGTGCCGCCAATGTCTCGTTGAAATTGGTCGCCCTGCTTTTGACCGCGCCACTGGCGACGCTGTACTTGAAGAAGATGGTTCACCCAAAATTAATTGGGGTTGGAAACTCGAAACTTCCTGCACAAATCCTGCTTCAGAAGGCATGGTTGTCAACACCAAGAGCGAGAAAGCAGTCAAAGGGCAGAACGATATGCTCGAGTTTCAACTCCTTTCGCATCCGCTCGATTGCCCTGTTTGCGATAAAGGTGGCGAATGTCTCTTGCAAGATTTGACCCTTGCACACGGTAGCGCAGAAAGCCGTTTTAACTTTGATGAAAAACGTCATTCTGAGAAGAAAGTTGCTCTCAGTGACCTCATCTGGCTTGACCGCGAACGTTGTATTCAATGCGCTCGCTGTGTCCGTTTCCAGAGCGATATTGCTGGTGAAGCTGTTCTCGGGTTTGAAGAGCGTGGTAGCCATACTCAAATTATGACCACCTCTGATCCTGGTTTTGACTCTGTTTTTTCAGGTAACACAACCGATATTTGCCCCGTTGGCGCACTCACCACTGCAAAATTCCGCTTTGGTGCCCGCCCTTGGGAAATGGAAGCCACTGCTTCAGTTTGCGCTGAATGTCCCGTTGGATGTAATACCGTTCTCAATACTCGCCGTGATGTGAAAAGTGGTGGAAAAGTGGTTGTCAAACGCGTGATGCCCCGCCAAAACGAAGCTGTAAATGAAACTTGGATTTGTGATAAAGGTAGATTTGCCGATTTCTCAACGGATTCTCGTCTCACGACTCCTTCTGCTGGTTGGACAGAGGCGATTGCGAACGCAGCTCAAAACTTGAGTGCTGCTGATGAACCGATTTTTGTCGTAGACGGAAGCTTGCCCAATGAAGACCTCTTCAACATCAAATCTCTTGCTGACGAAGTTGGCGCAAAAGCCTATTGCTATAGCGAAGTGGGTGGTGGTGCATTAACCACAAAATCTGGTTCTTATGGCGAATCAGGTGCTGGTGATGCCATCTTGGTCATTGGTTCTGATCTTTATGCCGATGCCCCAATCTTTTGGCTTCGAGCCAAACAAGCTGTAGATCGTGGTGCAACCTTGATTGTTGCGACAGAAGAAGAAACTCGTTTAGATAGTTTTGCAGCTACAGTAACTCGTAATTTTGAGCAGGGCTTAGATGCCGCCAAAGAGGCTTTCGCCAAAGCTGAAAACACCGTTATTCTTTATAAAGGTGACGACACCCTCGCTCAATCTTGCGCTGACTTGAACCCCACTAGCTTAGTTGGTGTTTGGGATGAAGCCAATACACAAGGCGCGTGGGAAATGGGTTACGAAGCCATTTCTGATTTGGATGCGTTGAAGGGCAAAACAGTGTATGTTGCTGGCAAATCCGCTCTTGTGGCATCTGCTCTTGAAATAGCAAAATTTGTTGTTGCGCAGACTGCTGAAGACGTACAGATTATCGTCGGGAAAACTGTATCTATAATGGAAACAAGTGGAAGCGTGTGCGTGACGCTCCCATCCCGCACAGTATCAGAAAGCGTCGGGACATTTACATCTGCTGAAAGACGCGTGCAGTTATTTCATCCCGCAGTTCAAGCACTGGGCGATGCCTTGCCCGGTTTTGTGATTACGGCACAAATTGCTGAGAAAATGGGCGTAACCTTAGATATTGAAGCCGAAGATATTTTCTCGAATTTTTCTGATTTGAGTTATACAGATTTAGCAAAAGTAAACGCTGATGAGAAGTTGAGCATCGGCGGGACTTGTTATGAAAACGAGCAGGGCGTGGGCGTAAAGCTCCCTGCTAAAGCGTAAAAGGAAGTCTTATGGACTCTGCTTTAATTTGGGAAATGGTCATCAAAGCCTTGGTTTTAATTTTAGCCTTGCTGACTGGATTCGCATACCTGACATATTACGAAAGGCGCGGATTGGCGCGTATTCAGTCTCGTTTGGGACCGAATCGTGCAGGTCCGCAAGGGCTTTTACAACCTGTTGCTGACGCGGTTAAATTGATTTTTAAAGAAGAGTTTATCCCTGGGCAAGCCTATAAAGTCATTTTTATTTTGGCACCAATTATCACGGTTGTTCCCGCAATTTTGATTACTGCAACTGTCCCTTGGGGCGGTACGGTGACGATTGGCGGGCGTGAAGTGCTCTTGGGCATTGCCGATATAAATGTAGGCGTTCTCTATATTATGTCGGTGGCATCCATTGCCGTTTACGGTGTAGTTTTGGGCGGTTGGGCGAGTAATAATAAATACGCCATGATGGGCGGATTACGCTCTACAGCACAAATGGTTAGTTACGAATTGGCGCTTGGGCTTTCTTTCGTTGGCGTGATTTTGTTGGCAAATTCGATGAGAATGACCGAGATTGTTGAAGCACAACGTGGATTATGGTTTGCTTTCTTGCAACCCGTTGGCGCAGTGGTCTTTTTCTTCGCAACTTTGGCAGAATTAAATCGTGGTCCTTTCGATATGCCCGAAGCCGAGCAGGAACTTTCTGCCGGTTATAACGTGGAATACTCTGGTATGAAATTTGCGCTTTTCTTCATGGCAGAATATACGAAGATGGTTTCAATTTCTGCGATTATCGCCACGCTTTTCTGGGGCGGTTATCGCGGTCCTTTTATTGACACAATGCCGTGGCTGGGCCCGCTTTATATCTTTATCAAAATCCTCATCATCCTTTTCATGATGATTTGGGTACGCGCTTCTTGGCCCCGCATTCGCTACGACCGTTTGATGGATTTGGGCTGGAAGATTTTACTTCCCCTTTCTTTAAGCCTAGTTTTCATTAATGCGATAGGCATCTTGCTTTCAGAAACATATGGAGAGATTTGGATTTGGGTGATTTTCCCCATTTCACTTATTGCTGGTTATATAGCTGTTCAGGCTATCAATCTTTCCCTAAGGAGGAAAGAAAATGCTCGTTGAACTCCTTCGTGGTCTAAAGACCACTTTCAAGATGATGATAGACAAGCCGGTTACGATTCAGTATCCGGAAGAAAAGCGACCTGTCCGTCCACGTTATCGTGGTAAACATGAGCTAAAGCGTTATGATAATGGTTTAGAAAAATGTATCGGTTGCGCCCTTTGTGCCGCCGCCTGCCCCGCAGACGCAATTTTCGTAGAAGCCTCAGAGAATACCGATGAAGAACGCTACTCTCCCGGTGATCGCTACGCCAGCACCTACGAAATCAATTTCTTACGCTGTATTTATTGCGGTTATTGTGAAGATGCTTGCCCGACAGAAGCTATTGTTCTGGAGCATGAATACGATGTTAACTTCACGAATCGCCTTGATGCGATTTTCCCCAAAGAGAAGTTGATGGTAGCAGTGCCTTCTGATGGAAAATCAACGCCACAAGAAACAAAACCAGGCACTTTCACTCGCTCTATTCCTAATATGGAAAATCCGAAGGATTATTAAAAGACATCAGATTTCAGACATCAGGCTTAAGAAAAAGCTGATGTCTGAAGTCTAAGGTCTGAGGTCTTAAAGTATGACAGTTTTTATAATACTCGCCCTAGTGGCAATCGCCACAGCCTTAGGCATGTTGCTCAGTCGTAACGCAGTTTATTCTGCTTTGTTTCTGGTGCTAAACTTTGCCACAGTCGCTGTTTTTTATCTTCTATTGGGCGCACCTTTTATCGCCATCACCCAAGTCACGGTTTATGCGGGCGCAATTATGGTGCTTTTCCTCTTCGTCATCATGCTCCTCGGCACAGAAGAATTGCCCGAAAGCGATAAACTCCCGTGGCAAAGACCCGTTGCTATTGGTCTTGCAGTAGTTTTGATGGTCGAAGGCATATACTTGATGGTTTTTCAGAAAGCACCGGGACTAATCAACGCCGCTCCCACAGAAGATTTTGGTAGCCCCCAAGCTATCGGCGATATGCTCTTTACTGATTATTTATTGCCCTTTGAAGCGACTTCTATTTTGCTTTTGGTCGCTATGGTTGGTGCAATTGTGCTGACCGTCAAAAAGAAGAAAGGAGAGCAAAACTAATGGAAGGTATTCCTGTAAATTATTACGTTGCGCTCTCAGCAATTTTATTTACCATCGGCGCGCTAGGCGTGCTCATTCGCCGCAACGCACTGGTCATTTTCATGTCGATCGAACTCATGCTCAACGCGGCAAATTTAGCCCTAGTCGCATTTTCTAGTGCAAATAACCAACTAGACGGGCAAATTTTCGTCTTTTTCATTATGACAGTCGCCGCTGCAGAAGTTGCGGTTGGTTTGGCACTAATCGTTGCCGTTTTCCGCACAAAGAAAAGCATCGATGTTGACCAAGTCAACGTCTTAAAAGGATAAGCCAATATGAACTTTTCTGAAACTGCAAATACTGGCTATTTCTTCGGATTAGTCCCTCTGCTCGTTTTTCTCCCCCTCACTGGGATGCTCATCAATATGATTTTTGGTGGAAAGATGAAAGAATGGCAGATCGGGACGGTAGCGAGCGTGGCCTCTGGCTTGGCATTCGTTGTCGCCGTATTGCTGGTCTATTCTTTGAGTGCCACTCATGGTCACGCTGAAACTATCTTTTTTGCTGAGTGGATATATATAGGCGATCTCCAACTTGATTGGACCTTCCGCGTAGACACCCTTTCTGCTGTGATGATGCTAGTCGTCTCCGGCGTTGGGACGCTGATCCATATCTACGCCATTGGCTATATGCACGAAGACGTGCGCTTCAAAGATGACATAAAGCGCTTCCGCCGCTTCTTCGTTTTCCTCAATCTCTTCATTGCTATGATGATGATTTTGGTCACAGGCGACTCTTACCTAATGCTCTTTGTCGGCTGGGAAGGTGTGGGCTTATGCTCTTTCTTGCTAATCGGCTTCTGGTACGACTTCGATACTCTCGGACAAAAAAGCACCAAAAATGCCGAAGCTGGCAAAAAAGCCTTCATCGCCAATCGTGTTGGTGACTTTGGTTTCTTGCTCGCTATCTTCACCACTTTCTGGCACTTTGGTTCTTTGCAATTTGATAAAGTTTTTGAAGCCGCATCTGCACACCCCGACCCTGTTGTGATTTCAGCGATTACCCTCTTCATGCTCATCGGCGTGACTGGTAAATCTGCGCAAGTCCCGCTCTACGTTTGGCTTCCCGATGCGATGGCTGGTCCTACTCCTGTTTCTGCGCTCATTCATGCGGCCACAATGGTTACGGCTGGCGTTTATCTTGTTGTTCGCTCCGCTCCACTTTATAACTTGGTGCATGGCGCATCTTATATCGTTGCCATGATTGGCGCAGTGACAGCTCTATTTGCTGCCACAATTGCGGTTGGGCAATACGATATTAAGAAAGTGCTTGCTTACTCCACCATTAGCCAATTAGGTTTCATGGTTGCAGCAGTTGGCATGGGCGCGTATGTAGCTGGTGTTTTCCATCTTGCTACACATGCTTTCTTCAAAGCGTTGCTCTTCCTTTCTGCTGGATCAATTATTCTTGGTATGGAGCGTGGGCATCATCATCTAGCACACGGACATGAAGACCACGATGACGCAGACGTGCATCACGATGAGGAAGAAGAAGTTTTCGACCCCGGCGATATGCGAAATATGGGTAATTTGCGTAAACAGATGCCCGTCACTTTCTGGCTCTATATGGCTGGTACTTTGGCTCTCGCAGGTATTTTCCCCTTCGCTGGTTTCTGGTCGAAGGATGAAATTTTGCTCGATGCAAAACTTCACGCTGAACACTTCCCCGGTGTTTATTTGCTGCTCTCCATTGCCGCCTTTTTGACCGCTTTCTATATGGGACGTCAAATTTGGATGGTTTTCTTTGGCAAAGAACGCACAAAAGTTGCTGAACACGCTGAAGAAAGCCCACCCGTTATGACTATTCCTTTGATGATTTTGGCCGCTCTCGCTCTTTTGGGCGGGGCAATGAATTTGCCCTTTGAAGGTTTCCACAATCTTGGTCACTGGCTCGGATATACGCTCGGTGAATCTCACGGTTTGCCACTTGACCTTGGGGTAGCGGGTATTTCCACTGTTTTAGCTTTAGCTGCGATTTACTTCTCATGGCTACTCTACGGCAAGAATCCCCTCAAAGAAGGACAATCAGATCCGCTAAAGAAACCACTTGGCTTCCTCTTTAAAGGTATGGAAAATAAATGGTTTGTAGATGAAGGCTATGGCGCAGTTATTATTCAACCTTTTGAAAAACTGGCTAAGTTCCTCTCGATTGACCTTGACTGGAATTTTTGGCATGACTGGTTCCATAATAGCGTGATTTTTGCTGGCTTCACAGCTTTAGCTAAATTCTTGTCTGACCCTGTAGATATGGGTATTATCAACGCTATTGCCGATAAACTTGCTGATATGACCAAACGCTCCTCTGAGAATTTAGGACGTTTACAAAACGGATTTGTTCGCTCTTATGCGCTTTCCGTTTTACTCGGTGTGGTTGCAATTTTAGGATATTTGCTGTTCAAGTAAAACGTTAAAGGTAATCTGTCATTGTGAGGCAGTTTTACTGCCGAAGCAATCTCCCGCAAAGTAGGGAGAGACTGCTTCGCAAAAAGACGCTCGCAGTGACGTGAGGATGAAGATGCCTCTCGCCAAGAAAACGCTAATTATGGGCAACCAAGCCCAAAAGGCGTGCGAAGCGGCACTTCGTCTAAAAAATAAAAAACTGTGATAGACAATCACAAAATTAAGAAAAACGAGGACCGACTATGGACTTTGAGCTTCTCCCCAATTTAGTCACATTTTCACCGCTCTTGGGCGTGCTAATTCTTTTCTTTATCAAACCTGAAAAGAAAGAGCTTGTTCGCTGGGTTTCTTTGCTGACTGCGCTGGTAACTTTTGGCATTTCTCTTGTCTTATTAGGCAGATTTGATGCCAGCAACACCGATTTGCAGATGGTCACAAATTTGACCTGGATCAAGGTTGCGGGATGGAATATTTCCTATTATATGGGCGTGGACGGATTGAGCATTTTGCTGATTTTGTTGACCACTTTCCTGACCCCGATTGCAATTTTATCGACTTGGTCGGCGATTGAAGAACGTGAGAAAGATTTTAACATTTTCTTCTTGATGCTCGAAGTCGGAATGCTCGGCGTTTTCATGGCGCAGGATTTATTCCTTTTCTATGTTTTCTGGGAATTCACCCTCGTTCCGATGTATTTCCTCATCGGCATCTGGGGCGGCCCAGAACGAATTTATGCTTCGATTAAATTCTTCCTCTACACAATGGCTGGCTCATTATTGATGCTTTTGGCTATTTTGTGGCTGGGAATCAATCAAGGCACCTTCGCTGTCCCTGATTTGATTGCGATGGGCGGCATCCCCGCTGGTATCCAGAATTGGCTCTTCATTGCTTTTGCAGTCGCATTTGCGATCAAAGTTCCGATGTGGCCCCTTCACTCCTGGTTACCCGATGCTCACGTTCAAGCACCTACCGCTGGCTCTGTGATTTTGGCAGGCGTTTTGCTAAAAATGGGAACTTACGGCTTTGTGCGTTTCAATTTGCCTCTCTTCCCGAATGCGGCTATTCATTTTGCCCCAACAATGGCGTTTTTGGCTGTAGTTGGCATCATATACGGCGCGATTGTCTCCTATTATCAACGGGACATCAAAAAACTGGTTGCTTATTCATCCATCAGCCATCTTGGTTTCGTAATGCTCGGTCTTTTTGCCCTCAACTCGCAGGGTATTCAAGGCGGCATTTTGCAGATGATTAATCATGGCCTTAGCACTGGCGCATTATTTCTCTTGGTCGGTATGATTTACGAACAAACCCACACCCGTGACTTTGATGTTTATGGTGGTTTGTGGAAAATCATGCCCGTATACGGCACTGTGATGCTCGTTGTGACTCTTTCATCTATGGGCTTACCCGGTCTCAACGGCTTTGTGGGCGAATTCACCATTTTGCTCGGTGCTTTTGGCTCTGAAGCAATTGGTTCTGCGTGGTACGCAGGTATTTCTGCTATCGGTGTTATCCTCGCCGCAATCTATATGCTTTATATGTACCAGAAGATATTCCTTGGCCCTGAAGGCTCCATTGTTCAGACTGTCAAAGACAAAGGGCATCCCCTCCGCGACCTCAGCGTCCGTGAATTGGTGACCATCGTTCCTCTTCTCGTCTTCATCTTCTGGATTGGTCTCTACCCTAAACCTTTCTTCGCTCTCATTGCACCTACCGTTGATAATTTGGTCAAGGTTTTGCAAGCGGCGATGGGCTAAAGACGTGTTGACGTGCCAGGTGTCATGTGCCAAGTAATTTTGCATGGTACATGACACATAAACACGTGGTACTTAAAAACCTAACACATAAACACCCTCCTTTGTAGGAGAGAATAATATATGAACCAAGCCGATTTTTACTCCCTTCTCCCCCTCATCGTGCTAACTGCATGGTCAGCACTGCTCCTCATAGCAGATTTGTTTATTGCTAATGAGAAAAAAAGTATTACAGCAGTCCTTGCCGCCGCAGGTTTAGCCATCACGATGGGTCTCAGCCTCTCCCAAACTGGGCAGGTGGTGCTAGGCTTCAACGGGTTGGTCATCCTCGATGGATTTTCCACCTTCGTCAACACCTTGCTCCTCTTCTCTGGTCTGATGGCAATTGCCCTTGCGTATGGATACCTCAAGCGGCGCGGCATTGAGCGTGGCGAATATTACTCGCTCATCTTATTTAGCGTAGTCGGCATGATGCTCATGGCACAAGCCCGTGACCTCATCATCGTCTTCATTGCCCTCGAAATGCTCTCCATTCCCCTTTACGTTCTCGCTGCTTTTGATAATAGCAATGCGAAATCTGAAGAATCGGGCATCAAATACTTCCTGCTCGGTGCTTTTTCAGGCGGATTTGTCGTCTACGGGATTGCCCTCGTCTTTGGTGCTACCGGATCAACTGCTCTTGTTGCGATAGCTGCCGCTGTTGCAGAGGGAAGTGCCGATCCGCTCCTGATTTTGGCTGGGTCAGCCTTAATTCTCGTGGGATTTGGCTTCAAAGTGGGTGCTGTCCCCTTCCAAATGTGGACTCCCGATGTCTACGAAGGCGCACCGACTTCGGTCACCGCTTTTATGGCGGCTGGCGCAAAAATTGCTGGTTTCGCCGCTCTGATGAGAGTCTTCTCCACCGCCTTCCCCGCTCTAGCCGCTGACCTGACTCCTGTCCTCGCCATCCTCGCTGCAGTGACCATGATAGTCGGCAATATTGCCGCGATTGCGCAGAAAAATATCAAGAGAATGTTGGCATATTCTAGTATTGCACATGCTGGTTATATTTTGATGGCATTTGTTGCCTTCGGCAACCCTGAATTAACAAATGACGCGATATCTGCAGGAATCTTTTACCTCGTAGCTTACGCCATCACGAATTTTGGCTCTTGGGCAATCGTCATCTCTCGAGAAGAAGAAAATGGCAAAGGCCTAGCTTTAGAAGATTACGCCGGACTTGGGAAGTCAAATCCGCTCATGGCAGCGGCAATGACCATCTTCATGCTTTCGCTCACTGGTATCCCCCCCACATTGGGATTGATCGGTAAACTCTACCTTTTCCGTGTTGTTGTAGAGAGTGGCTTTATGTGGCTGGCGATGATTGGTATTCTAACTTCGCTCATCTCTGCATATTACTATTTGCGTGTTATCGTCATCATGTATATGAAAGAAGGCGAACCCAAAACTACCTCCGAAGATTGGCTCAACTTCACTTGGGGAGCGATGGCCGTGCTAACAGTTATTCTCAGCTTCATTCCCGCAAGGCTTTTTGCTTGGGCTTCGGAAGCATTGATAAAGTAGCAAAAAAACAAAAATATATATGATGCTCCTGCAGAGAAATATTGCAGGAGCATTTTTTTTACAAACTACTAAAAAATGAATAAAGGAAACTTTTTATGCTAAAAGCCCTTATCTTTGACTTTGACGGTCTCATTCTCGATACTGAGACCCCAGAATTTATCGTTCTTCAAGAAATTTATGCTAAATATGATGCCGAACTCTCTATTGAGAAATGGGGCCAGCTTGTTGGCGGGCACGATGCAGTGGATTTTGATCCTGTGGCTGATTTAGAAAAATTGACCGATTTTAATATCCCCCGTGAACGTATTATGAAAGAGTGGCGCACTAAAGCAGATGCGTTGATAGCCTCTAATGCTATTTTGCCGGGCGTTATAAATCTCCTCGATGAAGCACAGCAACGTGGTCTGGGGCTTGCTATCGCATCCAGCTCAGAGCATTGGTGGGTGGATTCGCATCTGAAACGCTTGGGGGTTTTTGATAGATTTGATCATATCATCTGTGCCGACGACGTAACGCACACTAAACCCTCACCTGAACTCTTTTTACTTGCGCTCAAGAAATTGAATGTGAAGGCTAAAGAGGCAGTTATCTTTGAAGATTCTCCTAATGGGGTTAAGGCGGCAAATGCGGCTGGTATTCCTGTTGTTGCTGTCCCTAATCCCGTTACTGACCAATTGAGTTTTCCTGAGGAGTGCTTGCGCTTATCTTCTCTTGAAAAGCTCTTTTTTGAGAGATTACTTGCTTCTTTCACAAAATAAAAAATGCCGCTGAAAACTCAGCAGCGTTTTTTATATTACGGAAGATTCTTTTGGTGCATCTACGCTTATTAAACCCTCAGCAAGCCAAAAATGCGTGTGAATCGGCTCTTCATCTCCTAAAAAAGGGTAAAATAGCTTCCTATCCAAAAACTCAAGGAGAACACATGAAAAACCATAAAATTGAAGGGGTAGATTGGCGAAAAATTATCAAAAAATATCAGCCTGAAAATTGGCGCAGTATTTGGCAAATCATCAATACTCTTGTGCCCTATATTGGGCTTTTTGCGCTGATGTTTTGGAGTGTGAGCGTATCATATTGGTTAACTTTACTGCTCTCTATCCCCACTGCTGGATTTATGGTGCGCACCTTCATTATTTTTCATGACTGTGGGCACGGCTCTTTTTTCAAATCAAAACGAGCTAATTTGATTGTTGGCATCATCACGGGCATTTTGGTTTATACCCCCTGGCAACTTTGGTGGCATGAGCATAATGTCCATCACGCAAATGCCGGGAATTTGGACAAGCGCGGTATCGGCGATGTAGACACATGGACTGTTGAAGAGTATCTGGCCGCACCTTTCTGGAAAAAATTTTGGTATCGAATTATGCGCCACCCTTTGGTAATGTTTTCGATTGGCGCGATGATTGTTTTTGCGGTTGTGAAACGTTTTCCGCTTGCATCACACGGGAAAAAAGAACGTGCCAGCATTTGGTGGACAAATCTCGCCTTGCTTGTGCTGATTTCTGGATTGATGACCTTAGTGGGCTGGAAGACTTTTTTAATCGTGCAGTTGCCCATTTTGCTTTTTGGCACATCGGCTGGGGTGTGGATGTTCTACGTACAGCATAATTATGAAAGCGTTTATTGGGAACGACAAGAAAACTGGGATTTCTACAAAGCCGCAATGGACGGTAGCTCGCTTTACGAACTCCCTGCTATTTTGCAATGGTTTACTGGGAATATTGGTTTTCACCATATTCACCACTTGGGTTCACGAATCCCAAATTATAAATTGCAGCAATGTTTTGAAGAGAATCCGCTCTTTCAGGTGAAATCCTTAAATATGTGGACAAGCCTAAAAACGCTAAGGCTACGCCTTTGGGATGAAGCCGCTCAAAAAATGGTGGGGTGGGAAGTCTTGAAAAAATATCGAAAAGAAACAAATATGGCTTAATCAAAAAACGCCGCTGAAAACTCAGCGGCGTTTTTTATTTGCTACTTGATTGAGCATTTACCCTTTTATATATTTTGAGCCTGGGACATTGCATATGGGGCATTTTTCGGGCGGTGCTCCAAATTCGATATGTCCACAGACGGGGCATAAGAAGAAATCAGTGTCTAAATCTTTGCCTTCTTTGACAGCTTCGAGAGCTTGACCATAGAGTTGGGCGTGAACTTCTTCTGCCTCGACGGCATATTTGAACATGCGTTTGGCTTTATGGCCTTCTTCTTCAGCCTGTTCTAACATGGGGGGATACATTTTCTCGGCTTCATAAGTTTCGCCATCAATCGCTGCTTCTAAGTTCTCAGCAGTTGACCCAACACCCTCTAAGGCTTTGAAATGTCCAGCCGCGTGAATTTGCTCGGCTTGGGCTGTTAAGCGAAATAAGCGTGCTACGTTAGTCAACCCTTCTTTTTCTGCTTTTTTTGCGAAGGCGGTATATTTTTGGAACGCTTGGCTTTCGCCAGCAAAAGCTTCTTTCAGATTATCAGTTGTTGTGGGCATTAATATTCTCCTTTTTCTATTTTTTTTAACTATACTGTATTCTATGAAAAAGGACTTGTGGAGTATGTCATTATTTTGGTATGAAAATGACCCAATAAAGGATGTTTTTTGACAGCTGGATTAAGTTTAGCTTGGATGATTCTTTTCTGAAAAGATTTTAGTTATCGGATGAATTTCCCTGCTTCGCCCCTGACCCAAAACTTGCTCACGTTGATTAGACTAATGCGTGGAGAGAAAAAATTCCCCACTAACATCTAAACTTTAGCTTGATCTTTGCTCACCCTCTTCTACGAGAATACCTATGTTTCCCCTTTGGCTTTTTCCTCTTCGGCGCGCGTGGCTCGCCACCCCCGGGCGGCAAGATTGCCTTATCTTCTGCCGCGACCCATATAAAGCGTGAGTTTCTATTCGTACCTGTGTAGGCTGGCACTTTGTATCGTTTTACTTGAAAGCCGTAACTCATCAAGAGTTGTTCAAACTCCTTACTCGGCTCAGCTGACCAAATGGACAGTGTCCCTCCTTTACGGAGCGCACTCTTGCAAACTTCAATTCCAGCTTGAGTATAGAGTTGATGATTCCCTGAATCGGTCATTGCACTGGGACCATTATCAATATCCAGCAGAATTGCATCGAAGCTATTTGCTGAGCTTGTGAGCAAGGGGAAAATATCGCCAATCTTAATTTCTGTTCGTTTGTCTTCTAAAGAATTTCCGTTAAGCTTTTTCAGAAAACTTTGATTCCATTCAAGTACATCAGGCAATAATTCACTGACAATGACTTTTCCTTCGTTACCGAGCATCTCCAAAGTTTGGCGCAAAGTATAGCCCATCCCCAAACCGCCGATTAACACCTGTGGTGCTGTGTGTTTAGAAAGATGTGCGCATCCCAACCGCGCCAGAGCTAATTCCGATTCGTGTTGCCTGCTGCTCATTAATTGCTGACCGTTGACCTTAATCGCAAAATCACGGTCATGTTGATAAAGCCCCATTTCTCCGCCGTCGGGCGTTTGGACTGTTGCTAATTTTATTTGTGGCTTCATATTTTTGCCTGATTAAGATGATTTTAAAACAACTTGAACGAGAATTATACCTTGCCCATCTTTTTCTCTAATCTTCCCAGCCGATGATTTAGTTCGCCTTCCCAGTGTTCCCGTTCATAAGCAGGGAAATCATTCCCATTTGCCAATTCTAGTGCGGTCAGGGCATGCTCTTCTGCTTTGCCAAAATCTTTAACGCGATGCTCATAGTGCTTCGCCAGTTCCACATGAGCGTAAATATGACTCTCCTCCGCAGCTTGCTCCCACCATCTGACAGCTTCTCCAATATCCCCACGCCGACGTTGCAAAACAGCAAGTCTTTTAACAGCACGTGCAAAATCATCTTCGGGAAGATCGCCTTTTAAGCCATGTTCATATAAATGTGCGGCTTCATCCCAGCGATGCAGGTCTTCGAATAATTTTGCAATTGCGATTACGTCAAGGCTATGCTCAACGTTCTTGCCAAATGGATTCGCAAGCATTATCCCTGCATGGTTGAGCAGAGTGGCCAATGAAAGGATGTCGATCTCGTTATGGTAGAAAACGCCTTTCATCGAAGTTGCATCTTTATCACGTAAATAGTCAAAATATAGATAGGGGATTTCATACCCAGGCACTTCTTCAGATGTACGCTCAACGCCGAGAATATGCTCTTCAATAGATTGTAATGTGCGCGAAGCCAACCTATCTCGCCACAATCGGCGGGCGAGATGGAGTAAGTCGAGATGCGCGTAACCTTCAAAAGGGAACGGCATATCGTGTAATCTGTAGCGTGTCTGCAAAAGCGGCGCATCGAAAGACTTGCCATTATAGCTGACCAAAATCTCACAGGGCGCAATGAACTCAGCAAGGGCTTTGAGCATGGCTGGCTCTTCAGATGGGTCGCGGAGAAAGAACTGCGCAAGGATGAACTCATCCCCTTCAAAGCGACCTGCGCCGACCATGAAGGCGTACGTTCCCGTGCCGCCCGCAAGTCCGCTCGTTTCCGTGTCGAAAAATACGAATTTGTCGATGGGCAAATTGCCAATACGCGCATCTTTAGCCCATTCCGCTAATATGGCAGGGATAGGTGTGGGGCGCAGAGCGATGTTTCCATGCAGGTGATTTAATGGATAACGCTGCTCGTAGACAAAACTCTCTCCATAACGGGTTTGGCGGTAGTCGCCTTTCACCACATCTTCGATTGGGATGCGATCAGCAAGTTTAGGTTGCGGGCGTTTCGTCACGCCGACTTTGACGCCGAGTGATTTCAGTCGATCCGAAAGAGAGGGGGGAGAGGGTTTATTATCCGCTTTCATAAGATGCAAAGATTATATCCTTTTTACGAATTATGCGAGTGGGCGTATCTCTACGCTCTTTTATGCGTCATAAAGGGTAGAATAAAAGCATGAATACCGAAACAGAACTCATCCAGCGTGCTTCTCGACTAGAAGGACAAGCATTAGCCGAAATTTATGATGCCCATAGCGATGCGATTTATCGCTACGCTATGCGTCTTTTGGGTGATGTAGATGTGGCAGAAGAATGTGTTTCGGAGACTTTTACCCGTTTTTTGACTGTGCTTCAAAAGGGAAAGGGACCGCGTGAGTATCTGAAAGCCTATCTTTTTCGCATCGCGCATAACTGGGTTACGGATTATTACCGCCGTGCCGCGCCCGAGACCCAGCCGATTGATGATGAGATCGCTCTTGTTTCTGACGATAATCCTGCGCAGGCGGCTTTTCAAAATATGCAAATGACACGTACACGAGCGGCGTTGGAGCAGCTGACCCCAGATCAACGAGAAGTGATTAGCTTGAAGTTTTTCGAAGGCTGGGAAAATGCCGAGATTGCCGCGTCTGTGAATAAACCAATCGGCGCGGTCAAATCGCTACAACATCGTGGTTTAGCTGCCCTAAAACGAATTCTTTTGGATGAAGATGATGAATAAAGACACGAACAAAATTGATCCCCGCCTTGAAAATTTACTGGATGAACTGCATGACGTTCCCGCGCGTGACCCTAAGCGTGTTGCGCAAGGCCGAGCACGATTCTTGTCTCAAGCAGTAGTGATTCGAGAAGAGGCCGTATCTCTTAGCTCGATACTGCGTCTTAGAGAGTGGTTAGACAAAAATAAACCTAAGGAGTTTAAAATGACCACACTCGTTTCAATCATTACTATTCTCGGCTTGCTGATGGGCGGTACTGGCGGTACCGTATACGCCTCGCAAGATAGTTTGCCCAATGATGCTCTCTATGGGATTAAAATTGCCAGCGAAAACTTTCGCCTGAATATAGCAGGTGATGCTGAAGCACAACTGGAATTAGCTCTGGAATTTGCCCAAAATCGAAGTGACGAAATTGACGCGTTGCTGGAAGAGGGAGAGATAATCCCCGAAGCTACGATGACGCAATTAAATAATCACTTGGAATATGCGCTTCGTTTAACTGGCGAGATAGATGGTGAAGCAAAGATCCAAGCGGTCAATCGGGTGCGTAATATGATGCAAATTCAAGTGCAGCATATGACGAATCTTGAAGAAAATGCTTCTGAAGAAGCCGCGCAACTTTTAGCACAGATTCGAAACAGAATGGAAAATCAGCTGCGCCTGATCGATGATGGTAGCTTGGCTGGAGAGGGACTGGAGCAGCAGCTGCAACAAGGCGGGCAAGACCAAGGTCAAGGCCAGGATCAGGATCAAGGCCAACAGGGACAGGGTCAAGATCAGGGTCAAGGTGATCGGGATCAAGGCCAACAGGGACAGGGTCAAGATCAAGGTAGCGGTGATGGCTCAGGACAACCCGATGCCGATGCAGCTCCCGGTTCTGATAATGAGCAAGGTCAGAGCAATAGTAACCAAGGTGACGATCCCTGCGCAGCCTATTACGAATCCCTTGCACAAGCACAAGGTCAGGATCAAAGCCAAG
>JABGOQ010000194.1 GCA_018645405.1 Anaerolineae bacterium
CTTTTGGTATTTTGCACGGCTTCCATGAATGGGGCATGGTCTTCATCCCATTACAAAAAGAATATATGACTGCTCAGGCCATTACTATCCTTCATATATTGCATACTTTGCTACTCTCTCTTTCTTTTTACTGTCTATTCAAATTCGGGCTTGAGATGCTCGAAGCAAACCGCTATGTTAATCTTAGCCTATTCATCTTACCCGCCATCTGGATAATTATCTTCATTTATGCGCTCAATACCTATGCAGAGACTTCTGGATGGATAAACCTCGCATCGGTCTGGAGCCGATATTTGCTCGGTGCTCCCGGGGCATTTGCTGCAGCAATTGGCTTATACCAGTTTACAAACGAAGCGAAAATCATTGGTGCCCAACGAAGCTACCGTATGCTCCAAGTTGCTGGAATCTCGCTTTTAGCCTACACCATTATGGGCGGAATGGTCGTCCCAGACGAACCTTTTTTTCCGGCAAATACACTAAATTACACCCTGATTGAATCCTTCTTGGGCATCCCCGTACAGGTTTACCGTTCTCTAATTGGCCTTGTACTGGCATTTAGCATGATCCGCGCGATGGAAATTTTTGAAATCGAAGTCGACCAAATGATCGAGCAAATGGAAATCTCAACAATTCAACGTGTAGAGAGAGATCGTATTGGGCAAGAGATTCATGATGGCGTATTACAATCAATTTACTCAGCCAGCCTGATCACAGGGTCACTGACCAATCTTACCCAAGACCCAGTTCTCTCGGAGCGTATTTTGCAGGTGAAAGAAGTCCTGAACCAAGCTATTGTTGAATTACGTGGCTATATGGTTTCCCTGCGCATCCCTAAATTTCAGAATACGTTAAAAAATGAACTGTCCAAGTTGATACACCAACCTCGTTTTGCCGGTTTACTAAAAATCACCCTTGATGTACCTGTCAACAATTCATTATCCTCTTCTCAAACCAGCCATATCTTTAGCATTGTGCAAGAAGGGCTATCCAATATTGTCCGTCATGCTCGAGCCGAAAATGCACATATTATTTTCATGCCGACTGAAAAAAACAATAAACTCTCAATCACAGATGATGGCGTCGGCTTCGACCCACAAAATATTAAACAGGGATTTGGACTACAAATGGTTCAGGATCACACCCAATTATTAGGTGGTGAGCTATCTATTAATTCAGAACATAATCAGGGAACAACGATCACAATCTTATTTTGAGAAAAATATCATGACAAAATTAAAAGTACTACTTGTTGATGACCACGAAGTTGTTCGCAAAGGCCTAAAATATGTTCTTGGTGATCTCGAAGATTTCACTTTAGTTGGGGAAGCAAGCAGTGCCAAAGTCGCAATTGTCATGACCAATGAACTGCACCCCGATGTCGTTATTTTAGATATTCGGATGCCAGGCGGCAGCGGCCTCGATGCTTGCAGAGCCATTCATGAAAGTAATCCTGATATCAGTATCATCATGCTCACCTCTTATGCCGATGACGAACTAATTGCAGAAGCAATTCAGGCTGGGGCAATCGGCTATATACTAAAAGATGGTAGCACCGACAAACTTGTAAGTGCGCTCACCGCTATAAAAAACGGAGAAGCAGCTTTAGACCCCAGCGTTACGCGCAAAGTACTGGATATGATGCAAAAAAAAACACCAGAAGCCCACCCATTCACACGCCTTAGCGAGCGCGAAATGGAAGTGCTTCAGCTAGTCTCTCAGGGGAAAACAAACGCAGCTATAGCAGAAGATTTAATTCTCAGTGAGAAAACCATTCGTAATTACATCAGCTCTATTTTTCTCAAACTGAATGTTAAAAATCGAGTAGAAGCCGCAATCTTCGCAGTCCAAAATCGCATTCAAGACTATCGCTGATTTTTAGCTATGTTATTCAGCACTTTATTATTCGGCAATGAATAAGTAGAGCAAAGTGACGGTCATTTTTACAGAGGCTGTCATCTTGCTTATGGAGAAAAAACATGTCCGAAATCGCAAACACCCCAACTCCACCTTATTATGCTGTGATATTCACATCCCACCGCACAGAAGGTGAGAATGGCTATAGCAAGATGGCTAACCGCATGGTCGAGTTAGCATCCCAACAGTCAGGATTTCTCGGCGTAGAATCGGCGTGTGAAGATGTAGGCATCACTGTTTCTTATTGGACGGATTTGGAATCAATTAAAACATGGAAAAAGAACGCGGAGCATATCATCGCGCAGGAGCTGGGGCAAAAGAAATGGTATAGCGCGTATAAAACACGGATTACGAAAGTTGAAAGGGATTACGGCTGGAATTTGAAGTGATCTTTTAAAAGACATTCAACACCTTCACTTTTTTGCAGAGATAGTTTTATATCCTGTGGAGAAATCACTATCCAAACACCGAGGTGGACTAAAGTCCTGTCTCAGAACATGAAAGTCGGATAAATCCGACTCGACTCCAGCCCGATAGGACTTCCATGAACTGAGTAGGTGGCTTTAGCCCCGCTCATTTGGCAAAGGTATTGTTTAAATTGGTCTTGATACTGCGGTTTTTTTAACACTAATTGGGCGAATGGCACGATTTTTTACAGAGTCCGCTTTCACACAGCAACCCAAGCGAATAGGAAGCGAGTCTCATAAAGCAGAAAAGACAGATGCGCTAAATGCGTCTGTCTTTTCTGCTTTTTCAATCTCAGAATGAGCTATGCTCAATTATTTATTCAAGTTATAACAGAGATAGGCTTTACGAACTGTTTCGATGACCTCCCAAGTGCCCTTACTATTTTCAGGAAAATAAAGAACGTCTCCGGCTTTGATCTCAATAGGATCACCTTCTTCCGGATGAAAAATGCAATGCCCTTCTAGAAAGGTTGTTAGTTCAGCCTGCATGATCTCTCTGGTGAATTTACCAGGCGTGCATTCCCAAATACCACCTTCAGAGCCATTTTCGTTTTCAATGATCTGGATACCACTCAGGTGACAGATATCATCACCAATTATTTTGGGTATTCCCCAATTGTCCAATTTTTCGGAGGGGATTTTCGAGGCATTTTTCAGTTGCTGGATAGACATCATTTGCTCCTTTATCAATATATTTTAGCTTTGGTAAAAGCTAATTCAGTATAACATGGTGCCCAACGACGGATTGAGCAGCACATGAATAAATTTTTCCTGCATAATTCCCCTACCTCGCACACGAGACAAACGAAACTACTTTTATTTGGAGAAAAAGCATATGGTATATTTTACATAAGTCATCTTTTTTATCGTATAAACTTATGAGGACGTTCTTATAAATAAATCAAACTTAAAGAAAACAACACAGTATATGAGAATACTTCTTTATGTCGCTAGTTTTTTGGTACTCTCTGTTGGTATTTCTCTTTTCTTTCTTTCTGAAAAAACGGATATTTATTTTTCTTGGACAATCAATCCGCCACTCACCGCCACTTTTCTTGGTGCTGGATATTTAGCCAGTTTCCTGCTGGAATTTCTTTATGCGCGTGAGAAAGTCTGGGCAAAAACTCGTGTCGCTGTACCCGGGGTGTGAATATTCACCTCTCTAACTTTGATTCTCACCCTCATCCATTTAGCACGCTTTCACTTTGATAGCTCCACCTTCATCACCCTAGCGGGGACATGGGTCTGGCTGGGAATCTATATCAGCGTCCCGATTGCTATGGGCATACTCTGGTTTATCCAAGCGCGTCAAACTGGAGAAGACCCTCCTCGCAATGCACCCTTGCCTTCTTGGTTACGAATTGCCTTAATCCTTCAGGGCACTCTTATGTTTCTTTGGGGAGGGGCAATGTTCATTTTCCCCGAAACGATGATTCCCCTTTGGGCGTGGAAATTATCACCGCTTACCTCGCAAGCTATCGGCGCATGGGGTGCCGGGATTGGGGTAATTGCCCTGCACGCTTCATGGGAAAATGATTGGAGTCGTCTCTTCCCGATGATGCTAAG
>JABGOQ010000141.1 GCA_018645405.1 Anaerolineae bacterium
AATTAGTGGACGGCATGCTCCGGAATCAGTGGACGACATGCTCCGGATTTTGCACTTAACGGCAGTCTATATGGTCTGGCGCTTCTGGCAACGCTATAGCTGGGAAAAGAAAGTCTACGCGCTTTACTATATTTTAAGCTTCGCTGTTTTATTTGTTTCTGGCGTACTTTTAATTATATTAAAGTACCAAATCCTTGCTACCCCCTTCATCTTGACTGTTGCCAGCCTAATTCCCTTTGGGCTTTCTGTTGGTATGGTACGCCAATACTTCGGAAAATATACAAAACCTTATGTTTGGTTTGCCACAATTGGTCTATTAGCAATTGCTTACTCCGCTTTTACTGGCTCAAGTATCAAAGCTATTGCTGTCCCCCTCTTCCACAGCGTTGCAGGACTTATCATCGTTTTAGGCCCCTTCCTGGTTAAACAATACGGTGAAGGCAATCCAGCCAAAGGTTTTTGGTGGGTTAGTGTTGGTGGTGTCATAATCAGTGCCGCAGGCATGGCTTTGGCATTTCTCAATGCTGGTAGCCAATTGCTATTCTTCAGCGTTCCAGTTGTTAACGCTCTTTTATCCGCGCTCCTCTTGCTCATGGCTCTAGCTTTTGCGTGGGGTTTCATGAAAGATATCAAAGCATAAAGAATCTTTTATAAAAAATATCCGCAACCTGCCTTTCTTGGGGTTGCGGATATTTTTTTGCAAAATTACTGAATGTTGCCTTTTAATAAATACGTTTTTTCAACTTTATGTTATCTTTATCTTGTGCATTCATGCACGATAAAATGCAATTCATTCTTCTACATTAATAAATTGCAATAAAACACAAAATGGGATGCTTATTCCCATAAATCTTATTTGAAACGGAGAAATCTCAATATGAAAGAACTAGCAAAACGTTTCGATTACCTTTTTCGCTCCACGAGAGGCTTGGCATTAGTTGCTATCGCCGCCGTCTCTATCGTGACAGCGATCTGGGGTACGCTCTCAGGCCCAATGGTCGAGTGGGGCATTCGAGACATCACCGTTAAAGTGCTGGGTATGGATTTGGTGCAAGCTGACCGTGAAGGTCGCATCATCATGCTCTATCACACCATCGCAATGACTGTCATTGCCATCGAAGTCTATTTCATGACAGAAATTCTGCCTATGAAACGCCACGAGCAGGTCATGATTAACGGCACAATCACCGTTGGTTATTTGACCGCGATGATCTTTGGCTTGATCTTTGGCTATTTCGGACATAACTTCGCTTATCATGGCGTATTTTTAGTCGGGCAATCGCTGGTCTTTTTCGCAGGTATTTTACTTGTTGCCGCACTTTGGCCCTGGAAAAAAGAATATCTTTTACCAGAAGATTCACCCTATGCGCGCACCAAAAATGGTGTCAATATCGAACGTGCTGCCTTTTTCGTTATGGCTATCGCGACTTTGGTCTCCGCAACCTGGGGCGCAGTAACTGGTTCTTTCTGGGCAAATGGACACGAAACCTTCCTCGGTGAAGACCTTATCCGTATTCCACATAAAACTGCTCTACAAAAAGCGATTATTGGTCACTTGCATATCATGCTCACACTGGTTGCAATTGGCATCACGCTGATTGTTGGCAAGTGGATGGATTTCAAAGGCAAGCTGCATCAATGGGCAATGCCAATTATGATCATCGGTACAATCACGATTACCTTCGGCGCACTTTCCATTGTTTGGATGGAATGGGCACATAACACCATTTATATCGGTTCTGTTTTCGTGATGTTCTCCGCGCTACTTTACGTAATTTACTCTTGGGGTAAATTGATTAAAGACGGCACTGCTGGTATTGAAAAACCAACCTTCGGACAAAAAATCAAAGCCTTGCTCGCAGATCCTCTCAAATTTGGTTCAGGCTGGCAGATGGTTTTCATGAACTTCACCGTTAGCGGTGTAGGTATTTTCATGGCAATCCGCTTAGAGCAAATTTTCCGCGTTTGGCCCCACCGTGAAGAGCGCATTACCTTGACTGGGCACTGGCATATTCTCTCTGGTTTAATTGCCACTATTATTCTTTTCTACTTCATCGATCTTTCTGGCATCAAAGGGAAAATGCGCAAATGGGCTGGCTGGACAATCATCCTTGGTTCTGACTTTGCCTTTGGCGCAGCGACAGTCTTCTCGATGAAGCGTCTCTTTGTTTCAGATATTGCCCAGCAGCCTTTGGTGAACACCACTATGCTCATCATCGACTTTGGCTTAGGCATCATCTTGGTCTTGCTGGCGATCTTTATGGGCTGGCGTCTCTTTGATCTCTTCTCAAAAGATGGTCTCTGGGCTGAAGAATACGATGCAGAACAAAAAGCCAATGCTCAAGCCGATATTGAAGATCAAAAACGAAAACTTGCCGAACTTGAGGCAACCCTCAAGGAGGTGTCCAAATGAAAAAGATTATCTTCAGCCTACTCCTGATTGGCTTACTGGCAACAGCTTGTGCGCCAGCACCGAATGTTGGCGCGATTAACGATCTCCCGTATGTTGATACAGGCGTTGATACGGAAGCGTGGGCAACTGTCCCCGCGGGCGATTTTCCCTCCGGTCAACAAGATCATCTAACCTATGTAGATGAATTCCAAATTATGATCACGGATGTCACCGTCGAACAATATGCGAACTATCTTAACGACGCGATTGCCTCTGGCGATGTGACCGTTGGCGATTTTGTAGTCAAAGCCGCAGAAGAAGTTAGCTTTGTTGTAGAAGGTGCTGGCGGCTACTACGAAGGCGATCCCTTTGATGCCTATAAGCATGAAGAAGAAATCGAAGCTGGTGACAAACTCTTCGCAGCAATGGAAGAAGGCTTACGCATGACTTATGATGGCTCTGCCTTCGCCGCGATGGATGCCTACGTCAACCACCCGATGACAATGGTTACCTGGTGGGGCGCAAATGCCTATTGTGAATATTACGATACTCGCTTACCTCTCGATCTAGAATGGGAAAAAGCAGCTCGTGGTACTGAGATTGATGATGCTGGTCATGGTCGCCCATTTGCTTGGGGCGATGAAATTCATGGCAACTTCGCCAACTACTACTCCTCTGCTGATCTCTTTGAGAAGATGTACGGGAAACTGGGTAATACCACCCCCGTCGGCTTCTATAATGGTCAGACCTACGAAGGGTACGAAACTCACGATGCCGTTAGCCCCTACGGTCTATACGACATGGGCGGCAACGTCTGGCAATGGCTCGGCGACGATATCGCCGACCAGCACTATCGTCACATGCGTGGCGGCAGCTTCTACACCTACGAAGTTGACTTGCGCGTTTGGAAATTCAACAGCGCAGGACCACAACACTACGCCCCAGAAATTGGCTTCCGCTGCGCAAAATAACCTAACTAGACAATCAAGATGGGCGAGATTATAATCTCGCCCATCTTTGTCTAAATTGCCCGTAATATTGCAATAAGCGTTGGAGCAAATCAATGAATACGATCAAAACTAAACTTCGCCTCTATTTTCCTCTCATCAAAAGCCTGCAAACCGCTCTGCTTATGGTGACCGGGCTTGCTGGCTATATGAGTGCCCGTTGTCCGATCACCACGCGTCCCACGATGCTAGGGCTAGCACTGAGTCTCTTTCTAACCATCAGCGGTAGCACCATTCTCAACATGTGGTACGACCGTGACATCGACGCGAAAATGGCGCGCACTGCTAAACGCCCTCTCCCCTCAGGCAAAATAGAACCCAATCAAGCACTACGCGTGGGGCTTATTATCTCCATCGTCGGCGTTGCCATTGGCGTTGCGATGGATGCGCTCTATGGTCTCATTATCTTTGGCGGCATCTTCATTGACGTTGTCATATACACAATTTGGCTCAAACGTAAAACTGCCTGGTCTATCGTTTGGGGTGGTATTTCTGGCGGAATGCCTATCCTCGCAGGGCGTGCTCTCGGCATCGGCACAGTAGACTGGATCGGCATCGCCCTCTTGTTCGCTATCCTCTTCTGGATCCCCACCCACATCCTCACCTTCTCCATCCGCTATCGTAAAGATTATCAAAGTGCGGGCGTGCCAACCTTCCCATCCACCTATGGTGAGAAAGTTACCCAAATGATTATCGCCATCTCAAGCGTACTTGCCGCCACCGTCATTGGCATCGCCGCCTACGGCATCGGCACAGAATGGGGGTTCTTACGCCTCATGGCAGTTCTCTCACTAGGGTTACTAAGCCTCGCCATCGCCAGCGTCATCAAGCCATCCGAAACCGTCAATTTCGGGCTTTTCAAATACGCATCACTATATATGCTCAGCGCAATGATCTTACTGATGTTCTAGGCCCAAACAAAATAATCATTTCAAAAAGACTGCTGAATTTTTCGCAGTCTTTTTTTGTAGTAGAATCACATTAAACACTCATCCTGGAGGAAGCCTTGAAAAAAATCTCTATTCTTGACCGTATTCTTCTCCTGATTACAGGACTGCTCGCCGCCTATCAAATTGTAGTGGGAATGAAAAATGCCGGGACGCTCGCTATATCAGCATATACCGTAGCCTTTGGTGTATTGCTCGTGGCGGGCTTGCTCATCATCATTCTTGGCTTCGACGTCCTCGACAGCCCGCTCGT
This sequence comes from Anaerolineae bacterium, assembly GCA_018645405.1. Lineage (GTDB taxonomy): Bacteria > Chloroflexota > Anaerolineae > Anaerolineales > Villigracilaceae > Desulfolinea. The sequence continues at coordinate 4,600 of JABGOQ010000141.1, forward strand.
GGTCATCGTCTCGACCATTATCCCGTTAAGCCTTTCGCTTGGTCTCGTTTCACAATATCTCCCAAGCTGGCAAGCTGCCTATATCATCTTCGTCGTCGTCGGATTTCTACTCGTTGTCTACTCTCGCTATAAAATGGAAGGCGCAATGGCAGTGATCCCTCTTGCCTCCGTTCACGGCATCGCCGGGATGACCATCTTTCTGCTCCCGATCATCTTCAGTATCCAAGGCAAAGCAGCAAATGGATTCTTCTGGGTCGGTATAGGTGGCGCATTAATCGGCATTGGTGGCTTATTGCTCGCCTTCCTAAAATCAGGCAAAGCCATCCTTTCTAAAAAGACCATTCTAACAGTGCTACCCGGTCTACTTCTTCTGATGGCAGCAGCTTTTATGGTCGGATTTGCAGCATAGAAAAATAACACTTACAAGAAAGACCTCTCGGATTAAAAAAACAAATCCTGGAGGTCTTTTGCTTTAATTCTTAAGACGAAAATCATTCGTACAAAACATCACAATACTGTACAATAAAACTTGTCGTTTTAGTTTGATTAACACAAAGATAAGGAGATTAGAAAATGGGTAAATTCTTACGTTTCATCGGTATTCTCTTCATGGGGTTGACTTCCGCGCTCATCCTCCTCAGCGGTGTTGGCACAACTTGTGTCGCCCTCGATGCCACCCAATATGAAGGCATGGAAGCTATTGCACAATATCAATGGCTATACATCATCTACGTCCTCGCTTTCGTTGCCTTTGGCATTATGGGCATTCGCGCAACCATTGCTCTCGTCCGAGGCAAAGAAAATGCTTATCGTGATTCCATAATAGTCCTTGTGCTATCTTTAGTTATCGGAATTATCCACATGGCGACTTCACGAGCATTAAGAGAAGGTGGCTCATCCATGCCCCTTGATTTCATCGTTTATGCGGTAGCTTTCACGCTGATCATTTTCCTTCTTTTTGGCGTCCCCAAAATCAAGCAAATGGTCGGATTTGAAGATGGCGAGAGCAACGGCAAAACCGCCGCAGGCGGGATGACCGCCATCGTCATGGGAATGCTCTTCCTCAGCGTTCAAATGTGGGCAGGACCTACCCATATCTTCGACGGCGTGAATCTTGCCGACGCTTTCCACTCACAGATGATGATCGGCGGCGGGATTTTGTTTGTCGTCGGCTTGGGGATGTTCGTCTACGCTGCGCTAAATAGCGCAACGGTGAGCGAAGCTCTTCCTCAGGAAAGTAGCCTTTCTGCATAATTTTACGCTTCAACAATTTAGCCCCAAAGCAGTTTGCTTTGGGGCTTTTTCTTTGCCAAAATACAAAGTCTGTAAAACAATGCAATGATACAATTCAAACTCACTCGGACAGAAGCAAGCTCAAATTTGCGTGCGTTTCGATTATTATCCCCTTTGGGTTTTGAAAATATGAAGAATAAAATAACATCCATACTCACCCTCCTCCAATCTCAACGTGGAGAAATGAAAAAAAGCCGCTTTAAGATATGGCTACGCGCTTTTTTGCTGATCCAATTTTCTGTTATTTTTAGTATTTATTTTTATCAAGACATTGCTGCTGGATATTTCACATGGAATAAAGTGGTGCTCATCATCCTTCTTTTTATCCCGATTGGGTTTTTGATGAGCAAGCTCGTGCCAATGCAAGCAAATGCTGAGATGCAAGCCGTCACCTTTTCTCTTGATCGAATTTATCTTTTTCTGATTTGGTTTTTGGTAATAGCTAAATTGCTTGCGAGCGAACTTTACCACGTAGAAGCTGTTGCCGATGTGATTATGTCCATCATCTTAGGACTCATGGGCGGACGATTAGGCGGAATTGGACTTCGGGTGCGTAAGCTCAAAATCAAACACAATTTCATAAAAACACAAGAAAACTTATCATAAGATAAAGTCAAAATTATCGTCTTTATATATACTTAGTGAAAATCATTTTCACTAAAAAAGGAAAAATCATGGAGAAAAAATTCTTTGCAATTGGCGCATTTTTTGCTGGCTTGGCAGTCGCTACTGGCTCTTATGGCGCACACGGTTTACAGAAAATCGTCCCTGTTGAACGAGTTCATACTTGGGAAAAAGCAGTTCGTTACCAAATGTTTCATGCCTTTGCGCTTTTTGCCGTTGTCTGGGCAATGACACAATGGATAGATCAGGCTAAAACGCTCAAAGCGGCTGGCTGGTCTTTCATCGCCGGGACAGTTATCTTCTCTGGCAGTGTCTACATCCGCGTTTTCACTGGCGATTTAGAAACTGCATACACCACCTTGATTAATCCCGCTTATATCACACCCCTTGGTGGCGTGCTGATGATTGTCGGCTGGGGCTTGCTGATGTGGGCAGCGTTGAAAACAAAAGAGTAGTTTTCAATTTTCAGTTTTAAGCCGCGATGCAAAATATCGCGGCTTTTTGTTTTTAAACCTTTGTGCTTCTTCGTATGACTTCATGAATTCTTCTTGACAAAGCCCCTCCCATCCTATACCCTCTAAAAATGAATTTCACATCTCAACAAGACTCCAATATCAACTCCCCTCTCGACTCAAAAATCTACCTCAGTGGCATAGCAGGGAGCGGCAAAACCACAGTTGGCGTAGAGCGGATGCGTCACCTGCTTCAGCGCGGCGTATATGGCGAGAGCATTCTCGTTCTCACACCCCAGCGCACCCTCCAAGCACCCTATCAGGAAGTGCTACAAAGCCCTGAAATTGGTGCAGGCGGACAAGTTACTCTCGCTACCATTGGCGGTCTCGCACGCCGCATGGTCGATCTCTTTTGGCCCCTCGCAGTCGAATCTACTGACTTCGCCCATCCCGACCAGCCTCCCACCTTCCTCACCCTCGAAACCGCCCAATATTATATGGCGCATATCGTCCGCCCGCTTCTGGATCAGGGATATTTTGAATCCCTCACCATCAATCGCAATCGCCTATATAGCCAAATTATCGACAATCTCAACAAAGCCGCAGTGGTCGGATTCCCCCACACGCGCATCAGCGAGCGTCTCGATCGCGCGTGGTTCGGCGATCCATCCCAACGCCGCATCTACGCCGATACCCAAGATTGCGCCAACCGATTTCGCGCCTATTGCCTCGAGAATAATCTGCTCGACTTCTCCCTTCAACTCGAAATCTTCTACGAAACCCTCGCCCCGCATCCCCTCGTCCGCGAGTACCTCAGCGACACCTACCGCCATCTCATCTACGATAACGCCGAAGAAGATATGCCCCGCGCCCACGACCTGATTCTAGAGTGGATGCCCGATTTTGACTCCGCTTTAATCATTTTTGATGAAGGAGCGGGATACAGAAGATTCTTGGGTGCCGACCCCATCTCTGCCACGCGTTTAATGGACGCATGCGATACCCAAACATCTCATTCGGAATCATTCGTGACCCCAACAGGCGTGCTGGCATTGAGCGATTCTTTGGCAAATGTCATCTTGCCTTCGAACGAAGCCCTGACGCCGCTCCCAGACTTAGCAGAAACTCTCCAATACGCCGATACCCACTTCTACCCCGAACTCCTCGATTGGCTGACAGAAGAAATTGCCTTATTAATAGAAGGTGGCACAGAGCCGGAAGAGATTGTTGTTCTTGCACCTTATCTTTCAGATGCTTTACGCTTCTCCCTCATGCACCGGCTCGAAACACGCGGAATTCCCGTCCGCTCACATCGTCCATCGCGGTCGTTGAGAGATGAAGCCGCGACCCAAGCTCTGCTCACGATAGCCGCGCTCGCGCATCCGCAGTGGGGCATTAAGCCATCTGAATTTGACGTGGTCAATGCCCTCATGCAAGCCATAGATGGCATCGACTTAATTCGTGCCAACTTGCTAACAAAGATTGTCTACAACGCTCAGGGGCAGAGATTAAGTCCATTTAACGGCATCAAGCCCGAAATCCAAGAGCGCATCACCTACGTTTACGGCGGGCACTATGACAACCTCCGCAACTGGATTTTGGCGTATAGCGACCAAGATGATATTCCCCCCTTCGATCACTTTTTGCGTAAATTATTCGGAGAAATTTTATCCCAACCCGGCTTCGGATTCCGCGCACCGGATTCTGCGCAAGTGACTGCCAGCCTAATTGAATCTGTAAAAAAATTCCGCTGGGCGATGGCATCCGCAAATGCAGATTCACTGAGTTTGGGAAGAGAATATATTGACATGTTGAACGAGGGCGTGATTGCGGCGCAGTATTTGGGCGCGTGGAAAGTGGAAGAAGAAAACGCCGTGCTAGTTGCCCCCGCCTACACATTTTTGATGCAAAACCGCGCCGTAGATGTTCAATTTTGGCTCAATCCTGGCTCCGATGGCTGGGTCGAACGGCTCTTCCAACCGCTGACACATCCCTACGTTTTGTCGCGCAATTGGGATAACGCCGATGATCACTACTGGTCAGATGCAGACGAAGTCGCCGCCACAAAAGAGACGCTGGCGCGCCTAACCACCGGCTTATTGCGCCGATGCAAAGGACGGTTATATTTGGGGCTGTCAGAGTTAGGGGAATCGGGCTTTGAGCAGAGAGGGGTGTTGTTGAAGGCGCTTCAGAGGGTATTACAGGAAAGTGGAGAGTAGGTTTTAATTGACTCTGGCCAGTGATTGTTATACACTGTAATTATAAATTTCTTTGTTTTCATTCTCTTATAAAAGGACTTAAAAATGACCCGAATCTCTGTTCTCATCATTGATACCGACGAAGCCAGCCGTCAATTTCTAGCAAAAACACTTCAGAAACAAGACTTCCAAGTCATCGAAGCTGAGAGCGCAATGGAGGGATTGCAAAAGATCAGCGAAAGTATCCCCCATATCATTTCCTGCGATGCAAATATTCTCGATATGCGTGTCTATGAGTTCATCCAGCGACTGCGCCAAGAAAAAAAATTCGCTAACACGCCGATCGTGGTCTTTAGTGGCGACCCTGACCCCGATGAGATGGATCATTGTTTGCAAGCAGGGGGCAATGAATACTACGTCAAATCAGGGCAATCCACAAATACCTTCATCAAAAATATCATGCCCTTGCTTTCTGCAATGAAAGAAGCACACCCTGAGGAAGAAGAGAAGGGTGTATTAAGTGTTTTTCTTAGTGCGAAAGGCGGCACAGGAACTTCATCGCTTTGTGCTAATGTTGCTATGAGCCTTTCCCGTTTGATGACAAGTTCTACCATCGCGCTTGTGGATATGGTGCTACCGATTGGATCGCAAGCTCTTATCACTGGATACGAAGGCGACTTCAATCTGATCGAGGTATCCAAACTGGAACCCGAGGAGATGACATCTGATTATCTTCTTGAAAATCTTATCCGCCCTGAAAATTGGCTCTTTGACCTGTTGCCTGGTTCACCCGACCCTGGCACCGCTGGTGATTTCAACGTGTCACATGCACCAAATATTATCGATACGCTGCGCAAAGCCTATGATTACGTCTTAGTCGATTTTGGACGCTCATTCTCACGAATCAGCTTACCAATTATTCAGGAGGCTGACGTCGCAGTGATGGTGCTAAGCAATGACCTGAGCACAGTCACATTAACCAAGCGCACATTAGATTATATGCAAGAGCAAGGTGTCCATCAGGAACGAATTTATCCGATGCTCAATCGTGCTGTCGGCTTGGAAGGATTAACCAAAGCCGAAGCTGAAAAGATTCTCGAGATTGGGATTAGGACAACCGTCCCTTATATGCGTAGCAATTTGACTTTGGCAAATAATCAAAATGTGCCCATCGAGACTAAGTTCCCTACCGATTCCGCTAATTTTGTATTCAAACAAATGGCAGTCGAAATCTCGCAAATGGGTATCCTGACACAAGCTGGATAAAATTATATTTGCTAGAATACCAAGTCCACGAACTGCGCAATCATATCAGCGCGATTCGTGGATTTCGTTTTCCCCCCAAAAGGAGTATATGAACATTTGCCTTGAAAAACCAAAAGACAGTCAGCGGATATGGCATATCAATGCAGAGGCTTTTGAGATAGAAATACACAGACTTAAGAAATTTCTAGTTTTGGAAGATAAATTTGCTAGCAAATTTCACAGGATCAGATGATGCAACTTCGAGTGCAACCGAAAGCGCAGGAATTTTAACTCCATAAGTCGGGGAATACCAGCCGCGCGTGGGCGAAATTTTGGCGGTGTCGCCGTGAAGAAGTTCGCCAGCACGAACTGTTGAGAGTTGCATATTCGTGAAGAGTAATGAATGAAAAGTGATTTTCACCAAACCATGAGGGGATAGTAAACTAATTTCTATGCTCTTTTCTCTACTCTCTAACTCATATTCCCAATTGGGGAGGAGCCAATGCAAACGATAAGTATTCAACGATTTGGTATTAGGTATTAGATTATCTTCTACGCGCCAAGTATTTTTCTCAAAACTAACTGCTCGGCGATACACCACACCTAATTTTCTATATCCATTATGCTCGGCGACAATACGACTATCAGACCGTTCGACAACATGACCAGATGCCCAATCAAGATACATGAATTTGCTAGCGCGGGTCATTTGATCTTGCCTGTTGACCGTGACCGTATTATGAAATTCCGTTGCCGAGAAAGGATTATCCCACGGCATTTCTCCATTATAGAGATATGTGCCGGGGTCAAGGGTTATGTTTTCGCCTTTCCACCAGAGGTCAAAGTGAAGTTGACCAGCGTGCGCGAGACGGAGGTTGCCATCGACAACGCGGAGATGTGCCCACGTGTCGGTTGAAGGTTTAAGGTTGGAAGGTTGAAGGTTAGAAGGTTTAAAAGTTTGAAGGTTTGAAAGTTCTTTTTCCTTCAACTTTGAATCTTCAACTTTAAACCATAAACTCATTTCGTCTTCAGGGAATGGCTTTTCATTAAGAAAGGCGCGTGAGGCGGCATTGACTACAGGACGGAAATCTCGAAAATCAGCATTTGTGAGTGGAAAAAGATACGCCCCATCATTTGCGCCGAGATTTGGTGCGTTGCCAGAGATGGGATCAGTTAACTCCGCAAGCCAGCGCGTTGCCAGTGAAATCTTTTTTAAACACAAAGGCCTCAAAGGTTCACTAAGTTTTTTGCTTTTTCCTTCATGCCCCTTTGTGCTCTTTGTGTTTAAAGTATTTACCCATAACGCTAATTGCAGTACTAAGCGATGATAGGTGATGCTATGCTGAATATATTCTCCGTTTTCGTCAATCTGATTTTCAAAACTCCAGTTTAGCCATTTGATTCCCAGCTTACGCCATTTTTCTGCCTGGGGATGATCAGGTAATGCTAATGCCGCTGTATATAATCCTGCCGCTTCGCTGGTGATGTGATTGTTATTCTGCGAACGAGCATAAAGTATCGTAGAAGGAATTCGAGCCGCATGCTCCGCAACTGATTGTACTAATCTAGATTTTCGTTGATTTGTTGACTCGCTCGAAACTCCAAAAACCTGCGCTGTCCAAACGAATGTCATTAAACGGATCGCAACCTCCTGCCCATTCATCCAGTGCGGTCCCATATTGACGGGGTTGCCCGCATCGAAAATCTCGAAGTATCGCCAGAAGGCTTGGGCATATTTTTCGTCTCCGCTGACGTGGTAAGCGCGCCCTAAGGTGAAAGCCCAGCCGAAACGGGCGGGTTCCCAGATGAGTTTAAGGTCTAATGTTGAAGGGGGAAGGTTTAGGGCAGTATTCAGTATTTGGTATTCGATATTCGGTATTTTGGCTTTGCCTGTCTCGTAATCTGTCCAGTAGGAGAGGGGATGATTGAAATCTAATTTTATTTCAACGAGTTCACTACCGAAGATGCAGAATTTTCCATTTACGATGTTGTTGGCTTCGGTGAGGAGGGTTTTTGTGCCTTCATTGCCTAAAATTTTCAGGAGTTCTTCACGGGAGGGGATGGTGAAAGGAGTATTCAGTATTCGGTAATCAGTGGTCGGTGTTTGGTAATTATTGGATGCGTTGTGATTTGTTGCCCAGCGATAGTAGCCGCTCTTTAAGCCGAGTTTGTATAAGGCAAAGAGGGCGACTTGGGTGAAGCCAAGTTGATGGGTGGTTTTTAGGAGGTGTTTTAGACGCAAGGTTTTCGTCCTGAAATTTGTCAAAAATTATTGAAACACGGATTTACACGGGTTTTGCGGATTTACACAGATGAAAATTAAAGTTTTTAAAATCTGCGTAAATCCGTATAATCAGCGAGAATCCGCGTTCTATTTTATAGCCACCTTCTTCACATTGCTCCGCAAAGACTCAATAGCCGAAAAACTGGCTTTCGTCACACCAATCAACTGATCGTAGGGGATGGGCGGTTTGCCAGTTTTTACCGCTTCAATTAATGCGCCCATCTCATCTTTCCAGCCTTTATCTTGACCTAGGCGATTCTTAATCATTTTACGTTTTCCATCGTGAATCATTTCCAGTGAGCGATAATCGTTCAGCGTGGCGACTTTGCCGCCGCCAAAGACTTCGACGCGTTCTTTTGGTACTGATTTATCGCCATTAGCAAGATAATCCACAACAGCGATTGAGCCATCGGGAAAAGTGAAGGTCATGCTGACGTTATCTTCGCGATATTTGCCGTTGTCGGGCAGGGCATGTGTGCTTACGGAAATTGGCGATTCGCCGACCAAGAAGGTCACAAAGTCAATGAAATGGCATCCTTCGCCGATGATTCTTCCGCCACCTTGTTCGGGGTCGTGAATCCAGTGGTTGAGGGGGAGATAGCCTGCGTTGATACGATAATGAACATAGAGCGGCTCTACGCGGTCCGCGTAGAAAGCGGAAAGTTCTTGGGCGAGGGGAGCAAATCTGCGGTTGAATCCGACTGTGAGAATTGCGTTTTGCGTATTGCGTAACTGCTCACTGATTACTGATAACTGCTCACTGTTTACGGCTAAGGGTTTTTCTACAAAGACATTTTTGCCAGCTTTCAATCCCTGCACAACTAAATCTGCGTGCTGGTCGTGGCGCGTTAGGATTGCAACGGTATTTACATTGTCGTCATTAATGATTTCGTCTGCGCTAGATGTAGCGTAGCTGAAACCGAATTTCTTTGCCGAGTGTTGCGCTTTCAAGCCTCCCGCCGAGGCGATGCCGACGAGTTCGATGTCGGTTTTCTTGAGAGCGGGCAAAAGTGTGGCGTTTGCGAAAAGACCGGCTCCAATCATACCTAATTCGACAAGTGATAAGTGACGAGTGATTGTAGGAAAATCAATCCTAGTCCCTGATTTCTGATTGCCTGCTTCCGGATAGGTCAGCAAAACGCCAATAAAAGGTTCTTCCTGCTTCCCCGTGATAATTTCGTAGGCTTCGGTTGCGTTTTCAATCGGCAGTCGATGCGTAATCAAATTTTTCACATCCAATTTGCCGCTCGCCAACAAATCCACCACCGCTTCGAGATTGCGCCCTTCTGTCCAGCGCACATAGCCGATGGGATAATCTGCACCGCCCTCTTCGTAGGATGCGTCGTAACGCCCCGGTCCGTAAGAACGGGAATTGATGAAGGATAGCTCTTTCGCGAAGTAGATTTTACGCGGGATTTCTAGCCCCACCGCGCCTGTGGCAACGATTTTTGCGCGGTCTCGCGCGATTTGTCCTGCTAGCTGGACTGGATCGTTGGATGCTGCGTCAGCGCAGATGATCACCGCGTCTGCACCACGATTGGCGGTAAATGCTTGGGTCGCATCCACTGCTTGGGGGCGGGAGCAAGCTGAAAACGCGAGCGATTCCGCCAATTCCACACGAGCAGGATCAATATCAATCCCGATGACATGGCATCCTGCCGCAGCGGCGATCTGCATCGTCATCAATCCCAATAAACCGATGCCGATGACCGCCACAGTCTCGCCCAATTTTGGCTCGGCGAGACGAAATCCGTGCAGGACGATTGCGCCGAGCGTGGCAAAAGCCGCGCTCTCAAAATCGAGATTGTCGGGGATGGGCGCGAGAAGATTGCGCGGCACGGTGACGTACTCAGCGTGGGAAGCGTACCCGCCGCCCGCACAGGCGACCCGTTGCCCGACGTGGAAACCATCCATATTTTCGCCGAGTTCGATGATGGTGCCAGCCGAAGAATAGCCCAACGCCATCGGCTCATCGAGTTTGTTGAAGGCGGCTTGGGCGGTGTTGAGGAGACCCTCGCGGCGGGCTTTGTCGATGACCTGTTTGACGAGGTCGGGGCGGGAGCGGGCTTTGCCAACGAGCGATTTTTCGGCAAATTCGACCACCATCCGCTCGGTTCCGGCGGAAACTAGGGATGCTGCGGTTTTGATGAGTGCCGTCCCCGCGCGAGGCGTGGGGATGGGGACTTCGGCGATGAGGGCTTGTCCGGTTTTTAGGTTTTGGAGGAGTTGTTTCATTTTTTCTCAGTTTTGGGTTTAAGGTTTAAAGTTTAATATTTGAAGGTTGGTCTCTTCGTCTAATTTGTCTGAATGGTCTAAATGACGAGGGGAGTATACCGCAAGGGGAGGTTTCTATAAACATCTCTGCTCGGACGGGAGCACGAAAATATTATCCAAAAGCACAGAATCAGAGCCTAAAATTTTAACGCGAATCCTCGCTCATTAGCGAAGATTTGCGTCATTTGTCTAATTCGCATAGTTCGTGTTAAAAACTCGCACTCCTCGCAATATTTAAGCAAGGATTTAAACAACTTTTGGGAGTATAATTGCGGAAATAATTTAATTATACAAGGAGCATTCCCTTGACAGACCCACGTGTAAAGAAATTTGCAGAAATTCTAGTAAATCACTCCGCCCGCATCGTAAAAGGCGATCGTGTCCTGCTCGAAGCAACCGAAGCAGCAAGACCACTAATCAACGAACTCTATAAACAGATTCTCGAAAAAGGGGCTTTCCCCGTCCCAGCTATTTGGGATTTTGCCTCGCACGACACTACCTATCTCAAATATGCCAACGACGAGCAACTCGATTTTGTCCCTCCTCTGCATAAAATGGCGTACGAGCAATTTGAATCCCGTATTCGGATTCATTCTTCCAACAACACTCGCGCCCTCAGCGGCGTAGACACAGACCGCCTTCAGCGACGCGGTAAAGCCCTAGGCGAAATCACTGCTACACAAATGAAACGTGGTGGCGCAGGTCAATTTAAATGGGTTACCACCCTCTATCCCACCCAAGCCTATGCCCAAGACGCCGCCATGAGCCTCGAAGACTACGAAGATTTTGTCTTCCGTGCCTGCCATGCCAACGAAGATGACCCCATCGCCTTTTGGAATAGCGTCCGCGACAAACAACAAGCCGCCGTAGACAATATCCAAGGGCACGACCAAGTTATCCTTCGTGGTCCCAATGTAGATTTAACCCTCTCCATCAAAGACCGTACTTTCCTCAACTCCGCAGGCATTTTCAACATGCCCGATGGCGAAATCTATACCGGTCCAGTCGAGAAATCAGTCAATGGCTGGGTCAAATTCACCTATCCCGCCATCTATGGCGGTGTCGCGGTCGAGGGCGCAGAGCTAACCTTTAGCAACGGAAAAGTCACTTCAGCCAAAGCTGATAAAAATCAAGACTACCTGCTTAAAATGCTCGAGACCGACGCTGGCTCCCGTTATCTCGGCGAGTTCGCCATCGGTACCAATTTTGAAATCGACAAATTCACTGGTCAAATTCTCTTCGACGAGAAAATTGGTGGCTCCTTCCACATGGCACTCGGCGCAAGTTATCCCGAAACGGGCGGGCTGAACAAAAGCGCCATCCACTGGGATATGATCTGTGATATGCGCGAAGATTCCGAAATTCTCGTAGACGGAGAGCTTTACTACAAAAACGGCAAATTTGCGTTCTAAAAACTGGTTAGTAAGTTTAAAAGTTAAAAGGTTGGAAAGTTTAAAACTTCCAACCTTTTTATTTGGGATGAAATGCCGCAACGCGCGTGATTTGAACTTGATACCGTTTAATCAACAGATTTCTGTCGAAAAACGGATGGCATTAAAGTCACGCTGCAAGCGTAGCCTACATCTTAGTACAGCATTTTCGCGTTCTAAGCTTTCTAATCCCGCTATAAACAAAAAGCTTCCTTTTTGCAGGAGGCTTTTTATTTAATCTTTTGGACAGGTCTGCCCTTATATAGTTTTTTAAGAAGGATGCTACTTTTTAGAAATTTTTCTAGTACCTGCCTATCGTCGGATCAACATGAAGCGCATAGAATTCGATTCCACCACGTAAGCTGAATACTTCCGCCCACCCTTGAGATAAGAGCCAATCGGCAACGTGAACGCTACAGATACCATGATGGCAGACTACAATTGTTTTTAGAAGTTTTGTTTCAGGCAAGATTTCTGCCCCACGTTGCGATAATAGACTGAGTGGTGCTAAATATAAACGTGAATCATTCCACGTTGCACGAGCCAGTTCCCATGGTTCACGAACATCCAAAAGAACGAACTCCTGTTCAGATTTGAGAATATTCTCCAAATCCTGAACGCTAATCTCTGGGGTATTCACGCTCTCCAAAACCCCCGTCTTACCGCCCTCATCTCCTCGGTCGTCACAAAAGCATCTTCATCTACTTCGCCGATGATTTTCGCCGCCAGAGAAACGCGTTTCCGCAAGACGGCGACGTTTAGCAAACTCACCATCCCATCCTTACCACGTGCGGAGACTTCGGTCACGGCAAAGCCCTCATCACGAAGTCTTTCGGCTAATTCTGCGCCGCGCAGGGAACTAATGACTTCCACGCGGACGTAACCGATCGCCATCCGTTCTTCAAGCCAAACGCCAAGCACTCCCCCCGTCGCGTAGCCCGCTGCGTAACTAACAATATTCAAGACATTATCCAAGCTATTTATGACGGAGGTAATCGCAACAATAAAAATGATTGCCTGAAAAAATCCTAGCAACCACGCAAACCCCTTGCTCCCACGCATACCAACCAAAAAGCGGAGTGTACCAAGAGCCATATCAAAGACGCGCAAAACAAATATGGTCAGCGCAAAAACCCATGCAGGGAATGTTAGAAGTAGTTCTTGCATTTTATTTTCCTATAAAAAAACAGAGACACTGAGACCCGAAAGGTTTCATTATGCCACGTTTATGATACGCCAATTATAAAAACATAGATTCTATGTCTAACTGTCGCACGCTTGAAACCTTTCGGGTCTTCAATTACTTCACAGCTGGGATATATAAACTCTCCACATATTCTTTCACCATTCTCCGCATAGAAAACTGCGGTGTGATAGTGCGTAAATTATTTTTAATCATCTTGATCCACTTTACAGGCAGATTGCTTGCATCACGGTCGTAATATAGCGGGATAATTTCATTTTCTAAAGTCGCATATAAGCTGCGGATATCACCCTCATCCTGCGACTCGGTATTGGGGGCAACATCATCACCAATTGCCCAGCCGTTATGACCATTATAGGCTTCACGCCACCAGCCATCGAGAATGGAGAAATTCAATGCACCATTCATCGCTGCCTTCATCCCTGAGGTACCAGAGGCTTCGTTGGGGCGACGGGGCGTATTAAGCCATACATCCACACCCTGAACAAGGTAACGCGCAACGTTCATATCGTAATCTTCAAGGAAAACGAGACGTCCGCCATTTTCAGCTTTTTTCACCGCCCGATACACTTCCTGAATCAACTGCTTACCCGGCTCATCTGCAGGATGCGCTTTCCCAGCAAAAATAATTTGGACAGGCTGATTGGGCTGATTGATTAAATTCAACACATAGTCTAAATCGCTAAAAATGAGACCGGCACGCTTATAAGTTGCAAAACGACGTGCAAACCCAATTGTGAGAACATAAGGATCAAGCAATGCGCCTGAGGCAATCGTCTGCACGGGATGGAATCCGCCCTGCATCCAACGTCGGCGGGTGCGCTCCATCATATAGAAAACCATTTTGCGTTTGAGATGGTGACGAACTTCCCATAGCTCTGCGTCAGGAATCTTATCTATCTGATCCCAAAGTGTGGGATCATCAAGGCGATTGAGCCAATCTGAGTCAAGGTGTTTGCTATAAAGTTCACCCAATCGGCGGGCAAGCCAAGTAGAGGCATGAACACCATTCGTCACATAGCTGATCGGGACATCACCCTCAGCAAGTTTGGGCCAGAGAAAATTCCACATCCCCCGCGCCACGCGTCCATGGAGTTCGGATACGCCGTTCTTCCCATCCGAATGACGCAAAGCAAGAACGCCCATGCTGAAAGTTTCGCCCCAAGATTGCTGATTCCGCGCTAAATCTACAAACTCATCACGGCTAAGCCCAAGTTTAGGCCAGAAGGATGCGAGATATTTATCAATCATCCAGAGTGGGAATTCATCGTTCCCCGCCGGGACAGGCGTATGCGTGGTAAAGACATTATTGACACGGGTCTCTTCGATAGCTTCAGCAAAGGTTTTTCCCTCTGCAACCAACTCACGAGCGCGCTCCAAAATCTGGAAAGCGGCATGGCCTTCGTTCATATGCCAAACGCCGGGATTATGCCCCAACGCGCGGACAGCTCGCACGCCACCCACACCAAGTAAAATTTCCTGTGCGATACGGAAATTGATGTCACTCCAGTAGAGTCGAGCAGTCAATTTGCGATCATCAGAACTGTTGGTGGGGATATCAGAATCCATCAGATATAGCGGAATACGCCCAACGCGTACTTCCCACAAACGAGCGGCAACAACGCGATCTGGAAATTCCACACTAATTGTAAAAGGCTCGCCTTCTTCATTTAGCATTGGCGCAAGCGGTAGATCATCAAAGTTGAGGGGGTTATTGATAGAATCTTGCCAGCCATCTTCAGAGATACGTTGAGAGAAATAGCCTTCGGCATAGAGAAATCCGATACCGATAAGCGGTAAACCAAGATCGGATGCTTCTTTAAGATGGTCACCAGCGAGTACGCCTAAACCACCAGAATAAATCGGAAGGGTTTCGTGCAAGCCAAATTCCATCGAGAAATAGGCAACTGGGTTTTTGCAAAAGTCGGCGTGAGCCTCATCACACCAAGTGCCTTCACTGGCCATATAGGTATCAAAAGCAGCAAAAAGATGGTCGTAATTTTCAAGATATTCACTCTTTTGCGCGGCTTCATTTAGGCTTGAGCGTTCTACTTCTCGTAAAAACAGAATGGGGTTATGCGCTAGTTTTTCCCATAATTCGTTATCAATATGAGAGAAAAGCCGCTGGGCTTGCGGTTGCCATGTCCACCACAGGTTATAGGCAAGTTCGCCCAAACGGTTGATGCGACGGGGGAGGTCGAAATTATTAGGGGTCTTGGTTTTGAATTCAGTCATTTTTATCTCCAGCCCCCCTTCCTAGCCTTCCTCAATGAGGGGAGTTAGAGGGGCGCAAATTTTTAAAGAAATCGCCGCTATCATACCACCCTTTTCCCGCTTTCAGGTACAATTTAAGAGATGACTATTCAACTATTTATCACCTGCCTCGTAGATTCATTTTTCCCAAAAACGGGATTAGCAATGGTGGATGTTTTAAATCACCTCGGCGTGGACGTGGAGTTTCCCTCCGAGCAGACTTGCTGCGGTCAACCCGCCTTCAACGCGGGACTTCGACTTGATGCCCGTCAAATGGCAAAACACACCATTCAAGTTTTCGAGGCTTCGAGCCACGACATCGTTGCCCCCTCAGGTTCCTGCGTAGGGATGCTTCGCCACGGCTATCTCGAACTCTTCGCTGATGATGAAATTTGGCTTCCCCGCGCCAACGCTCTCGCCAAGCGCACCTACGAATTTACAGAATATCTTGTAGACGTACTCGGCATAACCGACGTAGGTGCACGCTGGGACGGGGTGCTCACTTATAACCCTTCCTGCCATCTCCTCCGCGACCTCGGCGTAGATAGACAACCACGCGCACTTCTTGCCAATGTGCAAGGCGCGACCATCGTAGACCTTCCCCACGCCGAAGAATGTTGCGGGTTTGGTGGAGTCTTTTCCGTAGAGCATCCCGAAATCAGCACAGAGATGTTAAACCGTAAAATTGAAAATCTTGAAGCCAGCGAAGCCCCCACTCTCGTCCTCGCCGATACCGGTTGCCGAATGAATATAGGCGGCGGCTTAAGCAAGCAGAAAAAAACCCAGAAGGTAGTGCATATTGCAGAAGTGCTCAACAAGAGGCAGAATGACAGCTAAAAATATTATAGATAGCAGACTATTCATTAGGCATGACCTCACACCAGCTTATTTGAAAAATCAAGATTTTTTAAAAAACAGTCACAATAAAGCTCATTTTCTTAGTCAGATATTACTTTATGACAAGATTATTATTCCAACATTGGATTTTGGAATAATTCCAAGTCTCATTTCATGGCTTGGCTTAAGAAATTTTAGAAAAGCAATAGAAGAATCCAGTATTGGTTTCATAAGACGAAAAGGACACCTAGCCTACTTAGGTGGAGGCTTAGGAATAAATACGATTGCCATTGAAAGAGGCAGTGCAAAGAAATGGGAATGGTGGCAAGAAGCCTTATCGCAGGAAAGTTTATCCGCAATTAAACTCCAGCTAGGTTATTTTTGTTCAGACATACCTTCTAAAAAACGAAAATCTTTAGCAAAGGCAATTACAAAAACTAATACCCATCTACCTTATGATAATGACTTCTTTATTAAAAATATAGCAGAAGAAAGCTACCGCGACATTGTCAACAGCGAATTGCTTTCTCAAATAGCACTAGAATTAACTCAGGAAAAGAAATCCATCAATTTACTTAAACTGATCAAAGGCAACGAAACTAAACTACTAAACTCAAATTATGAAATACGAGATGTAACTGATTTAGTATTACGAGTAGCTGAAGTGAACATGGAGCTATTAATGGCATCTCAAGTAGACAATGCCGATTTATTAACTGCTCAAGGGTCGGAAAACCTCTTACAGAAAAAAATTGCCCGCAGTGAAATAAAAACTTCCAGTCTCGAGAATTTTATAAATCTACTTGAATTATCGAATATCCCAGATATCAGACATCAAATAATTCAAGGCACAATTGATACAACTAAAATTTGGAAACTAAGGCAAAGTCGATATGGAAAAAATTTCAGAAAATGGCTAAGAGAGGTCAATCCTAGCAATGCGCGCGATCTTGAGAAAGCATATGTTGAAATGCTAAGTAAAGAAAATTTTGATACAACCTTGCCAACCAGAGTAATAAGATTTGCAATAACTACAACATCTGGAATACTAAACCCTGTCTTAGGTGCTACCACAAGTATCCTTGACAGTTTTTTTGTGGACAAATGGCTAAAAGGTTTTTCTCCAAAGCTCTTTTTAGATGAACTGCAAGAACTTAAGATTAAAAAATGAAATCCTTCCATCAACGCATCCGCAAATCAATCGCCGACAAAAACCTTCAATCCGCGCTGGATACCAACGCCCAACGCCGTGTAGAGGGGAGCGTCGCTGCGTTTGCCTCCATCCCCGACCACCAAGAACGCCGTCAACGTGCATATCAGATTCGCCAAAATGTGATTGAAAATCTCGATGATATCTCATCAGAATTTCTCGCCAAATCCAAAGAAAATAGGATCGTCGTTCACCGCGCCAAAAACGCAAAAGAAGCCGTAGAAATTGCCCTAAAAATCGTAGCAGATTCACCACAAAGAGACACGAAGAAAAAAACAAAAAGTAAAACTTCGCGCTCTTCACGTCTTGGCGGTTCAAAAAAGCTCATCGCAAAATCGAAAAGCATGGTCACCGAAGAGATAGAGCTAAATGCAGCCCTCGGAAAAGCCGGTCATAAAGTAGTAGAAACCGATCTCGGTGAGTATATCGTCCAATTGCGGCACGAAAAACCAAGTCATATCATCACCCCGGCCGTGCATCTGCGTCGTGAAGATGTCGCCCAACTTTTTCACGAAGAACTCGGTATTCCCTATACCAAAGATATCCCCACCCTCACAGAAGTTGCTCGTCAAAAACTACGAAAAATCTTCCTCGATGCCGATATCGGCATCAGCGGAATCAACTTCGGCGTGGCAGAAAGCGGCTCACTCTGCATCATCACAAACGAAGGCAATGGGCGCATGGTCACTACTCTCCCACGCACCCATATCGCCGTGATGGGCATGGAGCGCCTGCTCTCCAACATGGATGATCTCGCTCTAATGCTCTCGCTCCTCCCCCGCTCGGCCACCACTCAAAAAATCACAGTTTATACGCAATTTATCCAAAAACCCCTCCCCGGCCAAGAACGCCACCTCATTTTCCTTGATAACGGGCGCTCAAATTTACGCCAAACGCCCATCAACGACTCGCTTCTTTGCATCCGATGCGGCGCATGTCTTAACGCCTGCCCCATCTTCCGCGAAATCGGCGGTCACGCTTACGACAGCGTCTACCCCGGTCCTATTGGCTCGGTCATCTCAGCAGGGTTATTCGGCGCAGAACACGTGCCCCTCGCCCAAGCATGCTCAGTGTGCGGCGCCTGCAAAGAAGCCTGCCCCGTAGATATTGACCTCCCAAAAATGCTCCTCCGCGTTCGCTCTGGACAGTGGATAGAAGATAGTGGACGATCTGGGGAAGGATTACCTCTTTCAGTTAAGTTGGGATTAAAAGCCTACCGCCGCGTCGCTCTTGCCCCAAACTTGTTTGCCCTCTCCCAGCGTGGGATGGGAAATTTAGCATCTACCCTTAAACGCGACTATCTACATCTCCCCGCGTGGACAGGTTGGGGATATGGCAAAGATTTCCCATGCCCAGCCGAGAAGAGTTTTAGAGAGATATTTGAAGCAAGAGAAACAAAGGTTGCAAAGGCAACAAGGGTAGCAAAGGAAAAAACGGATGCCCCAACAATTCCCCGATTCCCAACTCCCGATTCCCTAATTATCCTCTTTACCAAAGAAGCGACTGCGCTCAGTGCCAAAATAATTCCCGTTTCAACAGCCGAATTACCCAAAAAGCTGACCGCGTATCTGCGTCAGCACCAAATCACCCGCGTCCAAGCAGAGGCTGATATAGGGGAATATATTTCAGATGAGAAAATAGCTCACCAACGCCAAGCAAACCCAAACATCACGGTCGGTATCACACGCGCGATCGCCGCAGTTGCCGAGACAGGCAGCATCCTGATCACAGGTGAAAATCGCGATGCCCTCTGTGCATCCCTCCTGCCAGAAATCCATATTGCCATTTTGCAGTCTGCCGATATTCTCCAGACTCTTGAAGAAGTCCTAGCTCTGCCCGTTATCGTAAAAACTCCTGCCGCCTCGCTCATCTCAGGGCCATCACGCACCGCCGATATTGAGATGACGCTAACAATCGGTGTGCATGGTCCCAAAGAGTTAATTGTCTTTTTGGTTGACGACTAAAGAAGCCCTGTGATAAAATCGCTCCGCTAGTGCGCCCCCATCGTCTAGTGGTCCAGGACATGGCCCTCTCAAGGCTAAAACGGGGGTTCGAGTCCCCCTGGGGGCACCAAATAGGATCCATCTCGAACCACACCAAATAGGTGTAGAGCAATTTCTCGAAATGCTGCGATTTGATCAGCGAAGTAAATTAGAGGAATTGCCCGTCACCCTAAGGTGAGTTCGGGATGTTTTCTTTTAACCAAGCAGTATCTCCCCAAGTTCTAAACAACCACATATCTGTGCAAGTGGCTGCTTCAAATAGCGGCTATAGCTTGCAGTACCTTCGACGCTTGCTTCGCAATAACAAGATTGAAGGTATCAAAATCGGTCAGTTGTGGCTGGTTGACAAAGGTGCTCTCGACATTTATATCGAATAAGCACAATATGCAACCGACCAACGCTTTGGTCCGAAGTAGTTTTTTATTTCCTCACAAGTGTATACGAATGTAAACGCTTCCTGTTTACGTTTGTATACACCCTCAAGAAAGGAGAAAAAATGAGCTTCATGATCCTGGATGCTGGCAATCACTTAATTATTTTTTATTGAAGACGAGCTATCTAATGTCCATTTTTGTTCTATTTTTCTTGAATAAGCCCAAAACACACATAATAAAACATTGACAAACAAAAACATTCATGCTACAGTGATATAGAAATGATTTTGAGATGAATAGGGATAAAGGCTTAAAATTGAGCAACTCAGAGAGCAGTTTAATACCAGTAGAACGGCGCAATCGCATCCACGAAATAATAAGGAATCAGGGAATCGTCCGCGTCGCGCAATTGAGCAAGCTTCTGGATGTGACTGAGATCACTATCCGGCGCGACTTAGAGCTACTGGAAAAACAAAATATACTTGAACGCACACACGGGGGTGCCATTCATAGTCACCACATGCGTCGTGAACCGCTTTACTCGGATAAACATGCCTTGCATCAGGATGAGAAGCGCGCTATCGGTGCTGCTGCGGCTGCCCTGGTGAAAGATGGTGATACCCTGTTGGTCAATAGCGGCTCAACTACGTTACAAATATTTCGGCATCTCAGTGGCCGAAACAATCTGCGGGTAATCACCAGCAGTGCAGGCGCTTTTTTGGAAACCCAGGGGTTAGACTTGGAATTGATCCTCACTGGGGGAATTTATCGAGAACCATCACATTCACTGGTTGGCCCGTTAACCACACTGAGCTTGCAGCAGGTAAATGGTAGTAAGTGCTTCATTGGCGTAGACGGAATCAGCCGTAAATACGGCTTAACCAATCCTCTTATGCTAGGGGCAGAAACGGCGCGCACCGTGGTTGAGCAAACGCACGGACAAGTGATCGTAGTGGCCGATCACAGTAAGTTGGGCGTCGTGGCAAACTATATGATCGCACCCATCGAAAAGATCGACATTTTGGTTACAGACAGCGGCTTTAATGAGAGCTATCGCAAAGAATTAGAAGAGTTAGGTATTGAGATTGTGGTTGCTTCTGGGTAAGAAGATGGAAAAGCATCAGATGCTTTCTTCTGTCTTTTTTATCTGTATGCGCTAAAGTTTTTGAAAGGAGGTGGTAATAAGAACTCAGAAGTGTGCAAATAAACTGGGGTAGAGGTATAAAAATACCTCCAAAGTTTTTTGTAGGTGGCAACACCTGAAGTCAAAAGAAAACTCTAATAAGGAGAAGATTATGAACAAACGTAAGTTTTTTATTCTTGTAGCAAGCCTGCTTGTATTGGCTTTTGCTGTCCAGGCATGTGCAACACCAGCTGAGGCTCCGGCTGCTGAAGAGCCTGCTGCTGAAGAGCCTGTCGCTGAAGAACCAGCCGCTGAAGAACCAGTTGTTGAAGAATCGGCCGAGCCAATTGAAATCCGCGTCCTTATCGCGTTTACTGATAAGCGTCTTGACTTTACGCGTGAACAGGCTACTGCATTTAACGAACAGTTCCCGCAATATAATGTTGTTATCGAGGGATTGGGTAGTTACAATGAAGTATTCGAAGCTGCAATCTTGTCCGTTGAACAAGGTAATCCTCCATCTGTTATCCAATTTTACGAAGCAGCCACTCAAGAAGCTCGAGATGCCGTAACAGCTAACGGCAATCCGCTCATCAAATCGGTTACAGATGCGCTTGGTGGCCAAACTGAAGTCAATGGCGTTAAGGTTGTCTTAGAGGATGTCGTGGATGCACCAAAGAATTACTACTCTTTAGATGGCAAGATGGAATCTGTTCCGTGGAACACTTCTACTACAATCATGTTTACTAATATGAGCATCGTTGAAGCAGCTGGCGTTACAGATGTTCCTGAAACTTGGGAAGAAGTAGACGCAGCTTGTGAATCTATTATGGCGCTTGATGATGCACCCGATGGCTGTATTGCTTGGCCAAATCATAGTTGGTTGATCGAGCAGACAATGGCACAACAGGGCGCACTATTTGCCAATCAGGATAATGGCCGTGATGGGCGCGCTACAGAAGTATATCTCTCTAGCGAAGGTGCTACTAATTATATCCAATGGTGGAAGGATTCCTATGATAAAGGTTACTATCTTTACACCGGCGTGCAGCGCGATTGGGGCGGAACTACAGATTTATTTAACGCCCAACAGGTTGCGATGTTGCTTACCAGCAGTTCTCTCGCTACTTCTGTCACAGATGCGGGAAATGAAGCTGGGTGTTTGCCCTCAAAGGTTAATGGACAAATATAGCGAAATATTAATGGAGG
>JABGOQ010000109.1 GCA_018645405.1 Anaerolineae bacterium
GTATACTAGTGCGGGGATTTTGAATTTATGCGTATTTTTCATTTTTTTCGCGACATTCGCGTTGAAGTTTTTATGAATGTATCGCCATTCCCTCTGCCGTGTGCGCTACTTCCATCAGTGTCTCGCTCAGAGTTGGGTGCGCGTGGACGTTGCGAGCGATCTCGGCGGGCGTGAGTTCCATCATCTGTGCTAACGTCAATTCAGGTAGCAGTTCGGTTACTTCGGGGCCAATCATATGTGCGCCCAAAATCTCGCCATATTTTTCGTCCACAACCAGTTTCACCCAACCAGCATATTCGCCAAGCCCCAGTGCTTTTCCATTTGCCTGAAAGGGGAATTTCGAGATTTTCACCTTATGCCCACGCTCAATCGCCTGCGCTTCCGTAATCCCAAACGACGCTACTTGCGGTTGGCAATAAGTCGCGCGCGGCATCATCTCGTAATTTAGCGGTGTCGTTTCTTCTCCTGCAATCGCTTCTGCCGCCAAAATACCCATCGCCGATCCGACGTGTGCCAACATCAGCTTGCCGGTCACATCGCCAATCGCCCAAATCCCGGGCACGTTGGTTGCCATCTTTTCATCAATGGATACAAATCCGCGCTCATCAATTTGGACTCCAACATCTTCCAAACCTGTTTTTTGGGAATTGGGACGGAAGCCGATCGCGACCAAGGCTTGCTCGGCTTCGAGAATCTTTTCCTCATCCCCAGCCGAGATCGTGATCTTCACCCCCGCATCTTCAACGGTTTCTATTGCCTCAACTTTATGCCCTGTCAACATCTTGATCTTGCGCTTCTTCAACGCTTTCGTTAACTCAGCCGAAACTTCCTCATCTTCCATCGGGACAATCCTCGGTAACATCTCGACGATGGTCACATCCACGCCATAAGAATTCCAAACCGTCGCAAATTCCACACCGATTGCCCCAGACCCGATGATGACGACAGACTCAGGTAATTTCTCTTGTGTAATCGCTTCGAGATAGGTGAGCACCTTCTCTCCATCCATCTTCCACGCGGGCGGAACCATTGCACTCGCTCCCGTCGCAACGATGATATTCTTTGCTTGCAAACTGTTCACACCGCCGTCAGAGTCGGTAACTTCGACCGTATCTTTTGCAACCAATTTCCCCACGCCCATATGAACATCAATGCCGTTTTTTTTCATCAAGAAGCCAATCCCCTTGACGAGACGATTGGAAACTTTACGCGAGCGTTTGACGGCTACGCTATAGTCCAAATTCAGATTTTCAAAAGAAAAACCAAGCTCTTTGCCGCGCTTAAGAAGAGTATGCGCTACATCTGCATTTTTGAGCAAAGACTTTGATGGGATACAACCCACATTTAAACAAACCCCGCCCATCCATTGCTTATCGATAATTGCGGTTTTCTGTCCCAATTGTGCGGCACGGATCGCAGCTACGTAACCACCGGGGCCCGCGCCAATAACGATCAGATCATAATTATTTTCCATAATGAAACTCCTTGATTTTCGTAATGCAATATAAATATCTTGCTATATTTTTTATTTGCGAGGATTAGCGGTCAAAAAATCTTGTCCCCGATACAATCTACTGGTCTTTCGGCACATGCTCTTTCTTCTCACGCCCCAACTCCAGCGAACGCTGGTAGGCTGCCCAAATTGCGCGAGAGATGGCGGTGCGGACACCCGCTTTCTCAAGATAGTAGAGTGCTTCGGCAGATGTCCCACCAGATGAGGTGACCTGATTGCGTAACGCGGCAACATGCACATCATTTTTTTCGTAAAAATTGACCGAGCCACGCATGGTTTGCACAACTAGCTTCTCTGAAATGCGGCGGGGAAATCCCATATGAACGCCCGCATCAATCATCGCTTCCATGAACATATAAACATAGGCGGGACCAGAGCCAGAAAGTGCGGTCGCCATGTCAAGATAGTATTCATCTTCAACAAAAACATCATCCCCCAAAGCGGATAGGATTTTCTGCGCCTGCTCTTTTTGGGATTCAGAAACCGCGTCAGACGCGACCCAAACCGTGATGCCCTCCCCTATGCGTGCCGGGGTATTCGGCATCGTGCGGACGATTTTCCCGTGCCCTAAATCTGTACTGATCTTCTCTATTGTTGCCCCTGCAATAATGGATAAGACCAAGGCGTTTTTGGGGATACTCCCTTTCAGCCCTTCCAGCACAGCGCTTAATCGCTGTGGTTTGATGGAGAGAACGACTACATCCGCATCTTTGACTGCCGCAACGTTATCTGTAAAAGGCTGTATGCCGTATTTTTCGCGTAGTTCCTCACCACGCTTTTCTCGCGGATCACTTGCAAAGAGATTTTCAGGTGAAGCTAATTTTTCGCGCAGCAGACCGACGATCATTGCGCCAGCCATCGCCCCAGAACCAATAAATGCTATTTTTATTTTACTCATAAGATTTCCTTTTTAAGCCGTCTGATAATAGCCTACATCTACCGAGTAGACACGTCCGCGTTTGATGACTTTTTTGACGAGATTCGTTCCATAACGATAACCCAGTTGACGATAATCGGGCACAGAAAGTATCAGCATATCTGCCTGTTTACCAATTTCGAGAGAGCCGATCCTATCATCACGGCGGATGGCGTAGGCGGCATTGATCGTCGAGGCAACAATCGCTTGTGCGGGTGTCAACTTCATGGAGCGACAGGCGAGAGCAAGCACAAATTGCATCGACTCATTCCAAGTTGTGCCGGGATTGCAATCTGTGGCAAGAGCAAGGATCACGCCTGCATCAAGCATTTTTTGTGCGGGGGTGTAATCACAATGTGCCAACCCAAAGGGGGTACAGGGCAGTGAAACCGCTACTGTTTCTGAATTCGCTAAATTCTCTATATCTTCATCAGATGTGACCACAAGATGATCTGCCGATGCCGCGCCCAATTCGGCAGCCAAACTCGCTCCGCCGAGATTATCAAATTCATCGGCGTGGATCTTGAGCGGGAAGCCCAGTGCTGCCGCTTTCTCTAAAATCTGGCGAGATTTCGCCAAGTCGAATGCGCCGGTTTCGCAGAAAACATCTACAAATGGTTTGCTTTGACGGCGCGGGGCGTGTGTTTCCCACCAATCGCTGACGATAGGGAGCATCGTTTCAGTAATATGATCGGTGTAACCTTCTGGGTCATCTTTGAATTCTGGGGCAATCGCATGTGCACCTAAAAAGGTGATCGCTAATTCAAGCGGTCCTTCACGGTCGAGGGTGAGAAGGGCTTTGAGCATTCTTAATTCGGTGGCAGTTTGTAACCCATAGCCGGTTTTTGCTTCAGCGGTGGTTGTTCCGGTCGAGAAAACGCGCATTAAACGGGAGCGAGTTTGGGACAAGAGCGATTCGAGCGGTGCTTTTCGCGTATCCCGTACTGTTGAAATAATCCCGCCGCCGGCTTTGAGAATATCCAAATAATGCGCTCCCTCCAGACGCATCTCAAATTCTTTTGCACGATCTCCGCCCCAAATCAGATGCGTATGCGGATCGACGAATCCCGGCATGAGGACGCTGCCCGAAGCATCGAGGGTGGGTTCGTCGGGATGCTTCGCACGCATTTTGGGCGTGCTACCAATTTCGATGATTTTCTCATCTCGAATAAGTAGCGCGCCATCTTCGATGATGCCGAGTTCGCCAAGGTCGCGCCCGCGTTGGGGGCCGCCAGCGATGGTGAGGAGTTGGGTTGCAGAATGGATGAGCATAGGATTGGTCTCTTAGCTTGAAGTCTTATAGTCGGGTGGTCTGTGTTGCCCCTCATTATAGCCCCTTTCGCACGAGATATTGGGCTGGCTTCCGTTTAAATGAAAAAGGTGCGACGTGAGCCGCACCCGTTAAGGCATCTTTAAGTTGTGTTTGGTTCTTTATTA
>JABGOQ010000052.1 GCA_018645405.1 Anaerolineae bacterium
CTCTGCCGCACCGAGCATATGTTCTTCGAACCAGAACGTCTCCCCATCGTCCAAAAAATGATTTTGGCTGGAGAAGATGTCAAAGTTCGCCAAGAATCTCTTGATAAACTGCTCCCTTACCAACGCGCTGATTTTGATGGTCTCTTTGAAGCAATGAGCGGATACCCCGTTATCATTCGTCTCATTGATCCCCCATTGCACGAGTTCATGCCAGATGAGCGCGAAATTCTTGAAGATGTGATTGCAGGCCGTATCAAAGGCAAAGATGTAGCTGAGAAAGAAGCTCTTCTTGCAGATATTGAATCTCTTCACGAATCCAACCCCATGATGGGATTGCGCGGCGTCCGCCTGAGCGTGATGATGCCCGAAATCGTCTCCATGCAAGTACGTGCTATCTTTGAAGCCGCCGCAGATGTAAAATTACGCGGTTTTGAGCCACACCCCGAAGTCATGATCCCGCTTACTGGCCACGTCAACGAATTGCACTTCATCCAACCAAAATTGGAAGAAATTGCTGCAGACGTAATGAAGACCAAGGGCGTTGAATTTAGTTATAAATTCGGCACCATGATCGAAATCCCCCGTGCTGGTCTTACCGCAGATGAAATTGCCAAAACCGCTGAATTCTTCTCATTCGGCACGAACGATCTCACTCAATTCACCTTCGGCTATAGCCGTGATGATGCAGAACGCAATTTCCTCGTAAAATACGTTGAAGATGGCATTCTCGAAATGAACCCCTTCCAGACCATTGACCGCCCTGGCATTGGTCAACTAATGGATATCACGGTTACCAAAGGCCGCGCTGCTCGCCCAGAGCTTGAATGTGGTATCTGCGGTGAACACGGTGGCGACCCTAACTCGATTGACTGGTGTCACCAGATTGGCTTGAACTACGTTTCTTGCTCTCCATTCCGTGTCCCCGTTGCACGTTTGGCAGCTGGACATGCTGCGTTGGAACACCGCGCGTAGGTAATCTTTATCGCTAAACGAAAATCCCAGACTTCAAATTGATGTCTGGGATTTTTTTATTTGGATAAGGTGCAAGCGTTTCGTTCTTGAGAAACAGAGGTTCACGTTGTGGATTCGTTTTCTTGCAGAGATGAATCATATAATGTCGAAAAACTATAAATGTGCTTCAAAACAAGTCACGCCCTGCGAGCTGACCGCCGCGCTATGTATGGTATTGGCGGGCAATTCCAATCTGTCTCCAGCATGAAGGGTAAGGCTTTGCTCTTCGTCGGGTAGAATAAAAGTGATCGAGCCACGTACAACGTAGACGATTTTGTCGTAAGTGTGCAAGTGGGGCGCGTAGAGATCGTTTGGGCTATTTGACCAAGGATAGTAGCTCAAGCCTTCATCTCGTAAGATCTGGGCAAGGGCTTTTTCTTTGGGCGATTCATGTTCTCTCCAGCGAATAACTTTGAGGAGGATATTCTTTTTATTTTGCATTTGAGCTTTCCTTTTTGAGAAATTCCCCGATCTCAACCTCCCCTAAAACTTTTCGAAAGTCTTTACTTTTCATCATAATTGCCGCTTCACGTTGCCCTGATCCAAAAGAAATCTCTTCTGGGATGAAGACGTTCTTATCTGCCAGTAAACGAAGTGGACGTGCCAACCCGATTGGTGCGACAGTCCCGATCTCATAGCCGGTAACGCTCTTGACCTCTGGCTTGGTTGCCATTGTCATACGTGATTGCCCAAGATGGGCACGAAGCGCAGACCACGAGAGCTGGCTGGGCCCGGCAACCATGACAAGAATAAAATCATCTTTTCCCACTCTAAAGAGGATACTGCGAATTAGTTGATTAACATCCTGCCCGCGTTCTTCGGCAGCTTGTGCCATTGATTTGAGCGGATTTTCATGCCAAAAAACTTCGTGTGGAGCATTTTCTGCGCTGAGCGCAAGGGATACAGGTGGTGTAATTTTCATTTCGTTATTATACATCCAATAGTTTTAAAAATTCATTGACAGAGCGAATACTTCGTTTTATATTTAGCATTGAGATGGCATCTTGTCATTTTTTCTATTCTTAATCAATTTTCCTGGAGGAAAAATGTTCGCACTTAATCTATTATCTGAATCGACAAATGAACCTGATCTAACCTGGCTTCTCTGGCTTGTTTTAGCTATCTTTGTGGTAATCATCATCATCGGCTGGATGGCTAGCAAGAAAAATGAAAAACCCGTCTCTGTAGTAAAGGAAGAGAAAGCGGCTGCTCCCGTTGCGCCAGATGTTTTGAAAAAATTGGAAGGCATTGGCCCCAAAGTTGAAGGTGTTTTGAATGATGCTGGGTTCAATACTTATGCCCAGCTTGCAAAAGCCGATGTAGAAAATCTCCGTGAAATTCTCGCTACAGCCAAACTCCAGATGATGGATCCCTCAAGTTGGGCTGAGCAGGCCGAGCTTGCAGCCAAAGGCGATTGGGATGCTCTTGATAAATTGCAAGATGAGTTACAGGGTGGGCGTCACGCTTAGATAACTTTGATTAATAACTAGCCCTGATAAATATAGTTTTTATCGGGGCTTTCTTTTTTAGGACCTATGCTATACTTTTAATGGTCAGATGCAGAGGGGGAGAAAAGAAATATCTTTTCTAAATGAAAATATTAACAAGGAGAGTTTGGATGAGTATTCCAACGAGTATTGGATTCCCGAGAATGTTGGAGGAGGAGGAGGCAGAAAAACGAGTCTTTTTAACAAAATTTATTTACTGGTTAAGCAAAATGGGGATGGATATTTATCTTGAAAAAGGTTATGGAAAAAAGCTTAGGCTTAATCTGAGAGATTATCAGTTGGATGAAGAAAATATTTTTTAAGGAATGCGTGAACAGGCTTTTTTAGAAGAGAAGGAACTTAGGACGCCTCTATCGCGGCAATAGCCTGACGCGCTAATTTGGCAATTTCTCGATTTTCCCGTTTTAGTGAGATCGCGTGCAGGGTGGGTAGCGCGCGTGGGTCTTTTAGCTTACTCAACGCGGCGATTGTTTCTTTGTGAACGGAGTTGGCTTCGTCTTTAAGCATTTCCAATAGATAGATTGTCGCTTCTTCTCCGCCAATTTCTCCCAATCCCCAAGCCGCTTTTTCGCGTATCCAATCATTTGGGCTGACCAAAGCTTCGGTCATAATTGGCATCGCGCCCTCTCCGAACTCAATTAAGGCTATGAGTGCGCTTTCAGCGACATCATAATTTGTATCATAAAACGCCATTTCCAAGGCGTCCATGATGCGTGGGTCTTGTAACGGGCGCAGCAATGCGATTGCATAGCGGCGCACAGTTGGCTCTTTGGCATTGACGGCTTCTTTTAGCTCATCAAAGGCGGCTTTGCCAAAAGAAGCGATACTATCTAAAAGAGTTTGGATCGCTTCTTCTCTGCCATACCACCAAAAGGAATCGTGTAATGCTTCTATTAAGTAGGGGATTGTATTTGGGTCTTTGATTTCTCCCAGGGTTTTTGCAGCAGCAACGCGGACATTGATCTCCACATCGTCAAGCAGGTCGGCGATATTGACATAGGTTTCGGGATCTCTGAATTTTCCCAACGCAATCGCTGATGCAACTCGAACATCGGGATCTGAATCGCTTAGTGCGACCAGTAAATATGAAACAGCTTGTGGGTCGCCGGTTTCTGCCAGAGCCTTTGCTGCAAAAATCTGTAATTTGAAATTTTCTCCTTTGAGAAATTCGAAAAGTTTTTCCAATGCTGCCTGATTTTTCATTTTCCCCAAAATGCTAATGATTTCTTCCTGAATGGATGTGGGGGCGTTTTGGATGGCATTATTCAGCGCAGGAACAGCCTGCGTACCCAGCCTAATTAAAATTTGAGTTGTTATCTCGCGCAATTCTACTTCCTGGCTTCCCAAGGTAGAAACCAATCCCTCTGCACCTTCCATTCCTAATTTTAGAAATTCTCGCGCAGCCCGATTGCGTTTTTTTAGATCGCTACTGCCAAGCATCCCCAGCAAACGTTTTATATTAAATTCTTCTTTTCGGTCTGATAACCAAGCCATATATTGCTCCTCTTTGATGGCTCTATTGTACATCGAATTTATCCCAATTATGTTATTATCAGAGAAATATTCTGAATTCAATTTTCTATCTTGATGCCCATTCATTTTCTCAACACTTTCACCTGTAATGCTCATTTTCCAAAAAAATGGAAAACGGGCTTGCTGTCTTTATTAATAGAAAGCGATCAGGGCCTTATCCTAGTCGATACGGGCATCGGGACAGGAGATTATGCAAACCCCACTCCTTTTACGCGTATTTTTCGTGTGATTACAGAAATGCCCTTTGACGAAGACCAGGCAGCGATTCGTCAAATCGAACGATTGGGGTATAAAGCCGAAGATCTGAAGCATATTGCGCTAACACATATGCACTTTGACCACCTTAGCGGGTTGGCAGATTTTCCACATGCAGAAATTCATCTTGCTCGTCGTGAATACGATGCTTTTATGGGGAAACGAAAGAGCTTCTTCGATTTGGCCTATGATAAAAAATATATTGCTCACAATCCTAACTTTAAATTATATGATGATCTCGGAGAAAAATGGTTTGACTTTGATGCGATTCGCCTTCCCTTTACCCCAGAGATGTGGCTGATCCCGCTAGAAGGGCATACACGCGGGCATTGCGGTGTAGCTCTCAAAACTGAAAAAGGCTGGCGCCTTCATTGTGGCGATGCCGCTGGAGATTTTCGTAAAGATATTCCTGCTTGGGCAATTCGTCTCGTTTTAGGACCGCATGAGCCGCGCTTGCGCGCTTTTGGCGAAGCGCATCCCGAAGTGGAATTAACGGCATCTCATATGTTTTTGGACTTTTTCAATGATTGAATACGCCCTTTACTTCCACATCCCTTTTTGTGCCCATCGTTGTGCCTATTGCGATTTCACCACCTATGCCGGGCAGGATTCTCTCATCCCGGCTTATGTGGATGCGCTTTGCCGCGAGATAGAGCTTGTCGGGGGATCATTAACGGAAAAAGCCCACGCGAAGACCATTTTCTTTGGCGGTGGCACGCCATCTCTCATGAGCGTTCCGCAATTCAATTCCATTTTTGAAACCATCAGAGAGAATTTCCAAATTAATCCCAATGCTGAAATCTCGCTGGAAGCAAATCCTGGCACACTGAAGCCCGATTATTTTGAAGGCTTGCACAGGCTTGGTTTTAATCGAATCAGTTTCGGCGTTCAATCGGCGCACCCAGATGAGTTGAAAATGCTGGAAAGAATTCATTCTTATGCGGATGTCGTGGCTGCGAATCTGGCGGCGCGAAAAGCAGGATTCGACAACCTGAGCTTTGACCTGATCTTCGGCTTACCGGGACAAAGCCTTGACTATTGGCAGGCTACCCTTAAATTGATCGTGAGTCTGTACCCCGAACATCTCTCCTTATATGCCCTGACCATCGAGGAGGGCACGCTCTTTGGGCGCTGGGCAGAGCGCGGGATGCTGCCCCTCCCCGACCCCGACTTGGCTGCCGAAATGTATGAGTGGGCAAGTGAGTTTTTAGTAGAGAAGGGTTTTTATCAATATGAAATCTCTAATTGGGCGAAGATAGACGATGGACGGTTGACAGTTGACCGAGAAAAACCGTCTACGGTCTACCGTCCACCGTCCTTTATGTGTAAACATAATTTGCAATACTGGCGCAATCTGCCTTATTTGGGTTTTGGCGTGGGCGCACATGGCTACGCAAATGGGATGCGTTACTCAAATCTTTTGGGTATTCAACCCTATATAGAGCGTCTATCAAGAGCCGAGGATGCTGAGTTTCCCCTTTCTCCAACATCTATTAGTGAAGAAGAAATTTCATCCTTTCAAGCCATGCAAGAGACGATGATGCTTGGGCTGCGCCTGACTCAGGAAGGTGTTTCTGCGCAGGCTTTTCAAACACGTTTTGGGCGTTCCATGCAAGATGTCTTTGGCGCAGAGATTGATGAATTGGTAGCATTGGGGCTGCTTGAATGGGTAAATAAAAAGACACCCGAAGCCTTAAAGACTTCGGATATCTTGCGTCTGACTCCTCGTGCTCGCTTATTGGGAAATCAGGTTTTTCGACGTTTTGTTGGTGAATAAGATAGTTTAATAGAGGGCATCCTGGCAGTAGCAATCTGGTTCGCCAAACCAAAAATCTGGTGGTTGACAAGAAGGAGGTTGCTGACATGGTCCGGGCGTAACGGGCACCCCAGGCTCTCCAGGCTCTTTCTCCGGGCGCGGACAAAGTTGTGGTTCATAACCGTTTGGCTTGAAACCAAAGGCTTCACGGCAAGTATTATCAAAGAGATAAAGTTCGCCAAGCGGATAATTTTTATTGCTGCGCACAGGGGAACCAGCTACCTCGGCGGTAAAACGATCGTTATAATTGAGTTGGGTCACGTCTCGCAGACCGGCATCTGAAAGAACGCCGAGCATGAATGTTCCATCGGTGAGTGATTTTTTGAAGGCAAACTGAACGGTGGCTTTTTGCCCAGCGTTGATCCGCACCCAGGCAAGGTCGGGGTCGTTGCCAAGTCCGCGATCAAAAAGCAGACTCTCATATCCATCTGTATCCAGCGGAGCATCTGATAGTTCAGCAGAAAGCCCGCCAGTATCATGGTTTTTATCTTCAAAAACCTGCACATTGGTATTGCCCCATTCCTGAGTATAGGGAGGTTCAGCCCAGACAATCGTATCACCAAAACCGTCTGCGTCATTATCTATTTCGACACCATAGTTGATGCCAATGCTATTATTGGGATTGCCACTAATTAATTCGATGGAGATATAGTACCAATCAGCATCTTCAGTTAAGTTAAAGGTGACAATATCCATATCAGAAACATAAGTCATATCCTGCTTGAAGGGGCGCTCAAGGCGGTTGATATCATATGAGTCGCCGTAGGGTGCGCGTTTCTCTGGTGCGGTATCTTTTGAGAAAACATCATAGATATTCCCTCCAGTAGCTGGAGAGGTGGAAGGGGTCATCGTATGGACAATGGCGGGTGTGTTGGTGGATAAGATGACTGTTGGGGGTATCGCTACAGAAATCGTCGCAGTGGGGATCGATATTGGTGCTGGCGCAACAGGAGGAGGAATTTCCGGGGAGGTCTCAACTGCAGAAAAGGGGAGGTTGCACGATAAAGTTAGAATAACCAGGGCAGATAAAACAAGCAAAATATTTGTGCGTTTCATTTTCTTTTTCTCCTTTGGTTTAGAATGTGCTTCCATTATGCGTGTTCTGAGCAAGAAATTCAATAGTGTATTTGGGGGTGTTGGATTTTGAAATGTTCTGTTGCCGTGAAAATCTAGCTAGAAAGCAGTATAGCTCTTACCTATGCACCCCTTCATACGAATATCCCGCCTGCAAGACTTTGCTCTCATTCCACGCTGCGCCAACGATTTGTAGACCAATTGGCAGGCCATCAGCAAAACCGCATGGGAGGGAGATCGCTGGCACGCCTATCAAATTGAATGGGGCGGTGAAACGTGTCAATAATTTAGCTTGTTCAACCGCATCCTTTCCTTCAATCGGCGGGGCGGTTACGGCTGTGCTGGGAAGCAAAAGCAAATCGTATTTCTCAAAAAACTCTGTCATGCGCCACTTTACCTCAGCCTGAGTGCGGCGCGCCAAAATATACTCGGTGCTGGTATATGCCGCGCCCGCTCGCAATCTTCGCAAAATATCTTCGCCATACACTTCGGGCGTTTTAATCATCCGTTCACGATGAAAGGCGGCGCCATCGGCAGGAGTCATCAATGCGTTCGCGCGATAGGCTTCGTTGAGCCAAGCCACATCTACGCTCTCTACTTTTGCGCCAAGGGATTGGAAAACCTGTGCCGATTTTCTCATTGCGGATTCGATCTCATCATCTGCCAAATCCAGATAGTATTCAGCCAGCCCGATTCGCACGTCTTTTAGGCTTGCTTCCGTTATGGGTGCGAAATCCCCACTGGGACGCTTTACCGAATACGCATCCTGAGCATCGTAGCCAGCCATCGCGTTTAGCATTAAACCAGCATCCTTCACGGAACGTGTCATGGGGCCTGCATGATCTAAATTCCACGAGAGGGGCATAATGCCGCGTAAAGAGACTCGTCCGCGCGTTGGCTTAAACCCCACCACGCCGCATAATGAAGCCGGGATGCGAATCGACCCACCCGTATCCGTTCCCAATGCAGCAGGAATCATTTCTGTGCTTAGTGCGGCTGCCGATCCGCCCGATGAGCCACCAGAAATACGCGTCAAATCGTGCGGGTTTTTTGTCGTCCCAGAATGCGGATTAACAGTCGTTACGCCCAGCGCAATCTCATGTGTATTCGTCTTGCCGAGCAAAATCATCCCGGCGTTTTTCAAGCGAGCGATGACTTCAGCATCTTCTGTGGGAATATTATCTGAAAGATAGGATGTGCCGCCAGTAGTTCGAATGCCCGCCGTGTCGTATAAATCTTTCGCCGCAAAGGGGATTCCCAAAAACGGTGGCATTTCTTCTATGGAGAGTTTCATTTGCAGAGCTTCCGCTTTTTTTGCTTGTGCGCGTGCTTCTTCTGCCGTGACAGTGATAAAGGCGTTGATTTTTTCTTCTTCACGATCAATTTGGTCAAGACATGCTTCCACTATATCTACTGGCGAGATCTCTTTTTGGCGGATAAGCGTTTGGAGTTGGGAGATGTTGAGGGAATTTAGTTTCATGGGATAAGTTTAAGGTTGAAAGGAGAAAGTTGCAAGTTAAGGGCAACCAAGCCTAAAACACGCGCGGTGCGGTTTCTTATCCGACAAAGAAAGGCGAGATAAATTTCGAGCCATGAATCAAAAAAAGGTTGGAAGGTTCTTGATGAACTTTCCAACCTTTTATCATTTCAACTTTCAACAGCGTTTAGAACAAGCCTACAACCTCACCTGTTTCAAGGTCGAGATCAACATCGTAATAGGCGGGGCGAGTGGGGAGGCCGGGCATGGTGCTCATTTGCCCAACGAGCGGATAAATGAAGCCAGCACCGACAGAGGCGCGCAAATCACGGATGGGGACAATGAAGCCCGTGGGGCGACCTTTGAGTTTGGCATCGTGGCTAATGCTGAGATGGGTTTTTGCCATACACATGGGGAGTTCATCGAAGCCCAATTTGGTATAAAGCTCAACCTTCTTTTCAGCTTCTTCGGAGTATTCCACGCCATCTGCACCGTAGATTTCTTTGCAGATTGTTTCAATCTTTTCTTTGATGCTGGTGCCTTTGAGCGGATATAGGAATTTGAAATCGCTGGGGAGTTCACAAGCTTTGACGACTGCTTCGCCGAGAGCGGTGGAGCCTGCGCCGCCTTCCATCCAGTGGCGGGAGACAACGGCATCTGCTGCGCCAGCAGCAATTGCGCCTTTGCAAACGAAATCGACTTCGGCTTGGGTGTCATCTTTGAAGCTATTGACAGCGACAACAACGGGAATACCAAAGCGTTTGGCATTTTCGATGTGGGCTTCAAGATTGCACATGCCTGCTTCAAGTAATTCGAGATTTTCTTCGGTATATTCGGGGGCAAGCGGTGCGCCAGCTTTTACAGCAGGACCGCCACCGTGCATCTTAAGCGCACGAACGGTAGCAACCATCACAACACAATTTGGGATTAAGCCAGAGTAACGGCATTTGATATCGAAGAATTTTTCCATACCAATATCAGCACCAAAACCAGATTCGGTGACGACATAATCAGCCAATTTGAGGGCAATTCTGTCAGCAACAATGGAGCTATTGCCGTGAGCGATGTTGGCGAAAGGTCCCGCATGAACAAAAGCAGGCGTGCCTTCGAGGGTTTGCATCAGGGTGGGCATGATGGCATCTTTCATCAAGACGGTCATTGCGCCAGCCGCACCAATATCTTCGGCGGTGACGGGGTCACCGGCTCTGCTGGTGGCGATAACGATGTCGCCGAAACGCTGACGCATATCGGCTAAATCGCTGGTGAGCGCCAAAATAGCCATAATTTCGCTGGCAACGGTGATGTCATAGCCGGTTTCGCGTTCAGCGTCAATCTCTTTAGGACCTTGGCCAACGGTGATACCGCGCAACATGCGATCGTTGATATCAACTACGCGTCGCCAAGTTAGGGTTTCGGGGTCAATATCAAGACG
The DNA here is from genome assembly GCA_018645405.1 of Anaerolineae bacterium. Lineage (GTDB taxonomy): Bacteria > Chloroflexota > Anaerolineae > Anaerolineales > Villigracilaceae > Desulfolinea. The sequence goes on from JABGOQ010000052.1 coordinate 10,107, forward strand.
AGCAAAATGTGAAATTTCTTCATCCGTCAAATCGTTGGGGTCGGTTTTATCAATACCCAATTTTTCAAGACGTTTGAGCATTGGCAGAGCAAATTTTCGACTACCATCTTTGGCTGTGGGGCATAAGCGGCGGAAGAGTGCTTCATCAGACTGGCGAGATTCGTGATACATGCGTGTATCAATCGCTGCTGCTAAAAGGTTATTTGCTGCGGTGATGGCGTGAATATCGCCGGTCAGATGCAGGTTGAAATCTTCCATTGGCAGAACTTGACTATAACCGCCACCTGCCGCGCCGCCCTTGATACCAAAGGTGGGCCCCTGTGAGGGTTGGCGAATGGCAGTGAAGACATTCTTGCCCAAGTGAGCACCCAGAGCCTGGCTCAAACCAACCATTGTGGTCGATTTTCCTTCGCCGAGCGGGGTGGGTGTAATCGCGGTTACGTCAACATATTTGCCGTCTGGTACGTCTTTGAGACGCTCAAGGATGCTCAAATTAACCTTAGCTTTTAGGTTTCCGTAAGGCACCAATTCTTCTGGCAAAATCCCTACTTCTTCGGCTAATTTGCTAACATCTTTGATATTAGGCTGTTGCGCTTGGGCAATGGCAATATCCGTTGGGACAGGCACCAAAGTTTCAAGAGAAACGGGGGTAAATTCAATCTTGCTATTTCTGTACTTAGACATAGTTTTTTGCTCCCATATAGATTTAGTAATAACGACTAATTTTCCAAGATTTTCGGTTTTTGGGCAAGAGACGTATTTCCCCATTTATTATGCAGTGTGTCATAAGTTTAATTCGCCTTAATAATTGTCCCGAGATTTTTGCCAGATAAGGCATCTTCAAGGCTTCCTTCATCTTCCCCAGAGAAGATCTGCACTGATAATTCAGGGATGGATTCCACAAGTGCCAGCATTTGCTGAACTTTGGATTGCATTCCGCCTGTCACATCTGTTCCACCGGATGCGCCAATGCTCACGCGTATTTTTTGATAGGATGCGGGCGTAACGCTCTCCACCCGATGCTTGCGTGCTGGGAAATCAGCGTAAATCCCATCCTCGAGTCCTGCCAATAAAATCCGTTGTGGACGCATCTCCCGTGCGAGGTGCATAAATAAATCTTCGGTTGAGAGAATCGTCCCGCCTCGTACTTCGTCAAAAACCACATCCCCGTAAACGATAGGCATGATACCTTTGGAAAGTGCATATTTTATTGATGATGTATCCCATGCTGAAACTTCACCATCCCGCGCAATCACACTGGATGATGGTGAAATCGCCATCGCGGGGATATTTGCGGCGCGGAAGGCGTCCATCACAATTTTGTTGAGCGCATTGGCTTCGTGCCATACTTCGCTGAAACCAAGCCAGTATTTGCTCTTGTTCCCATCCAAAGATGATGGTGAAAGCCCTTCTCGCGTGGCGTACTTTTTGGCGGCAACATGCCCAAAGGAGCCGGCACCATGCCCAATCAACAGAAGCAAGTTTGGGTCACGTGCGCGCACATCCGCTATTTGGTGGCATAAAGAATCCAAGACATCCAAGCGCGGGGTGCGAGGTTGATTTTTATCCGTGATCAACGACCCGCCAAGCTTGAGAAAAATCAAATTATCCATACCTTAAGTTTTACCACATTTGCCACCTTTGCCACATATCTAACCTTTTGCTATAATCTTTTCAATGGATATTAAAGCAGGAATTCAAGCAGCGATTTTTCTGGCTATCGTAGGCATGGTAGCCAGTATCTGGATTGGCTTAAATCAAATCCGCACTGCACGTGGTCTAACTTTTTATAGTTTGCGAAATCGGCAAATGGCAAGGGGTTGGCGTCTTTTATGGGCAGGATTGGTGCTGGGTATTTTGATATTCGTCCTGGGAAGATTTGGCGAACCAGTTGCGTATCGCTACTTCCCCCCAACGCCCACAATCCCCCCAACGCCTACGATTACGCTCACACCCACGATTACGCTCATACCCACAATAACACTTACGCCAACGATTACAGAAACACCCTCTGTAACCGATACACTGACTCCAACTTCGACGCCTTTTATTCCACTCGCAATTGGTGCTCTCTTCGATTCAAATGTGGCACCAAATCAGGATGCGGTTTTTAGCCCTTTGCAGTTTTCTACAGTGATGCAAAATTTTCAAGCAGTTAGCCCCGCGACCTTTTTTATCAACCCTCTTGATGAGCTCTTTGCGGTTTATTCCTATAATAATATGCTTCCTGGCGTGCAGGTAACCGAACTTTGGTATCGGAATGGGGAGCTTGTACACTACAATACTTTTCCGTGGGATGGCGTGACAGGAGGTCTTGGTTTTGCCGAATGCAATTTCACACTTTGCGATGGCTGGCAGCCAGGTGAATATCAACTACAAATTTTTGTTGGTGAAGATTGGAAAGTTGTTGGGATTTTTTCACTTGATGGCGAGCCGCTAACCGCAACACCGACTTTGACACCCAGCCCAACGCCACTGCCAACCGAAACACCTTCGCCTTGATTTCCAAGAGGTTTTATGACAAAAAAATCATTTCAAGATCACTATCCTGACCACACCGCTCATTGCTACGGTTGTGGGCGTTTGAATTATGCTGGGCATCAACTTAAATCTTATTGGGATGGCGATGAAAGCGTCGCTCGTTTCACCCCTGACCCCGAGCATATTGCTATCCCTGGCTATATCTACGGTGGTTTGCTTGCTTCGATCATCGACTGCCACGGGACAGGGACAGCCGCCGCAGCCGCCTACCGCACTGAAGGGCGTGAGATGGACACAGAACCCTCCCATCGTTTCTTGACAGGCTCTTTGCATGTAGATTATCTCAAACCCACACCACTCGGTATCGAATTAGAGATTCGCGGCAGAGTAAAAGAAGTTAAGGGACGCAAAGTCGTTATTGAAGAGTGGATTATCGCCAATGGTGAGATCACCGTTCGCGGTGAAGTGGTCGCAGTTGAGGTGCCAGAAAAGTTGGTGCTAGATTTACTGGAAAAAGCATAGGAGAAATAATTTCTCCAAAAAAAAGAAAAAGGACAAGATTTTTTATCTTGTCTTTTTTTTCTAAATTTTAACCACATATCGATTTGCTAAAAAGAGTAGGCGTTGGTTGAGTAGGCAATGCTTTTTGCCGTATCGAAACCAATAATTATCACAAAAATTTTCCTCTTGTGGCTTCGATATGCTCCGAAAAAACATTCGGAGCTACTCACCCACCTGCAAAAACAAAAGTGTCATGTGTCTATTTTCTAAGCGATTTTTCTTCCTTTCGCTTGCGTCATCACCTTTGCGATTTTTGCTGCCAAAGTAGCGTTATTATGTAATAAGACCAAATTCGATTTCAACGAACGTCCACCGCTCAACTCGTTAATTCGCGCTAAGAGAAAAGGCGTTAACGCTTGTCCGTGAATACCTCTGTTTTGAGCGTCTTGCGAAGCCTGAGTGATAATGGGATTGATAAAACCGTCATCCAATGAGTGCTTTTCAGGGATGGGGTTTGTCACTAAGACCGCGCTTTTTAAGCCCAAATCCCAATGCGCTTTGGCGAAGGCGACGATCTCTTCAGGAGAATTAAGGCGCACGCTGACATTTGATCCGCTTTTGCGTGAAAAGAATGCAGGGAATTCATCTGTCCCATAACCAACAACAGGGACTGCCATAGTTTCGAGATATTCCAGTGTTGCTGGCAAGTCCAAGATAGATTTTGCGCCCGCACAAACTACGATCATCGGCGTATCGGCGAGGGCTTGCAAATCAGTGGAAATATCCATATGCCCCTCGCGGTGGACACCGCCGATTCCGCCCGTAGCAAACACCTTTATTCCGACTTGCTGGGCGACAAGCATCGTCCCCGCGACAGTGGTGCCCCCGTCCAATTTTTTGACGATAGCCTTGGCAAAATCCCGCCGAGAGACTTTGACGGGGTCTTTGGCGTTTGCTAATCTTTCTAATTCTTCATCGTTAATACCAATACGGATTCTGCCATCTAGTAAGGCAACAGTAGCGGGGGTTGCGCCTTGCTTACGAACTTTTGCTTCCATGTCGCGCGCCAAGTCCATATTCTGTGGGATTGGTAATCCGTGTGTGATGACGGTAGATTCTAGTGCGACGATGGGGAGAGATAGGTCGAGGACGTGGGTGATTTCGAGGGAGATTCGGATGTGTTTTGAAAACATATATTTTTTGAATTTTAGGTGTAAAACATAACTTCGATGTGTTCAGGCTATTGCTGACTACGTCTTTAGCAGGTGAAAGATAAGTTTGCAGGTGTTTGCTCTAGATGATTTGCGAATATTAGCTTATATTTTTGCTCCTGTACAGGAGGGGCGAATTGTTGTTTCTCATTTTTTTCAATAGTTGATGGTAATAGTGTTGACTTTACCGCTTCTTTTGGAGCTAGTGAGACGGTCAAATTCGGACCTAGGTTGCGTGCTTTTAGAATAAGCTCCTAATTTGGTTTATAAAACTGTAGCATTTATCTCTTTGCTCATATTTATCTTCTTTGCGATATTTTTTTGCTCTTTCTTCAAGTGTTTCAATTGCAAGCTCAAATTCTCTGCGCGCAGAAAGAAAATCCTCAATCTGGAGCAACAATTTTCCATAGATCCATCTTGCAAAAATTTCGTTCCACCTTGAGCCTATACGATAAAAATCTTTTATGGCAGCCTTAATATGGATTTGCATATTTACTGTATCGTTTAGTTCGTGATATATGCATGCAAGAAAGAAATTGCAAAAATGTCTGCTGTCGCATTTGGCGCAATTGTTCCTTTCTTTATCGGAAATTAGTTCAGCACGTAATTCCTCAGCTCTGTCTGGATTATCTTGAATGGTGAGAACCTGATCGCGCAGAGCCCTTGTTGCTTTGTTTTTTATCCTGATCTCACAAAGAGCTAAGGCTAATAAATCCCACATAAAAGTCTCCTAATTTAGATACCCAGTTGTTCTCGTAATATATTAAAAGTTTCAAGCATTTCTCTAGCAAGATAAGTTTTAAGGATAGGGTCACTAATATTTCGATCTAATGTTTGTGTCATAAGTAAGATGGCCGTTTCTGAAAACCCCTCTAAGTCAGCACCGGGGGGAATGCCATCATTAATTTCTGAGAGATTTTCAAGCATAGAATCTAATAATTCTTGTTGTGTAATTGTTTGTGCGCGCTGATTTGCTCGAATTCGACGAGCGTCATCCTCCCCTCTTCTAATGGCATTGCTTCGTTCACGTTGTGCAGACCAAAAACCAAAGAGCCCATCGGAAATACCTTGGTCAACAGGTGAGAATTGTTTTGCTTGCAAACTTAATAGTTGAATTCCGGAACGATTTAAATTAGCATCAATTGATTGAAAAAGCTCTTCGGATACTGTAAAGCTAAAAAATTGAGGTGAGTTTTCGTCTTGAAAAAGAAGCTCATTGATTGAATACCTGGACATATGTGAGTTCAAACTCCCTATGATCTTCCCTGTTGAGCCGAGTATCCAGTCCCTTTCTTCTAAGCTTTCGCTTTCTTGATTATTGGCTACCGTCGTGCTTTCAACTGCAAGTTGCACAGCGTCAGCATCAAACGGATAGACAAGGTTTCTGGCTTCTTCATCACCTGGTAAAACAACAGCCCTTCGTCTTGCCTCTTCGCTGGATGCAATTTGTATTTCGGCGCGCATGCTATATGTTACTTGAATCCCATCCTTTGCCCATGCTCTAATGCTTTCCCTTTCAATGGTTTGTGGACGAAGGTCAATCACACTTTTAATCGTTTCATAACGATCAAGGTCGGGCATTGGTAACCCTGGTCCAAGGACCCTTGAAAACATGCCAAATTGTTCTAAATAAATGGCAACGCCATCATAAATAATCAGCCTCGCGGGTCCACCTAACCAGCGTGCCCAATGGTCAATTCCCAAACCGGTTGCCTCTCGCAAAGGTATGTAAGTAGGAGTTAGGAGTTGTTCGATAAATTGGGGGAGTATTCTGCGAAAAAGCAGATCGTTTAATTGATAATCTTCGGAAAGACCATGAAGAGCTCTGATGATCGCTCTTGCCTGTCTCAGAAGATACCAGATTGCAATCGCTAAAACGATTACAGGAATGAAAATGCTAATAAGATATTGTATGATATACCAGAGATTCATAGAATTCCTAACGGTTGCGAAGTAAGGCTTCTCTCCAGGTAGCAAGCATTTCGCGCTGCCTTTCCAGTGTATCAGGGCTTTGATCTTCCAAGATTTGTTGTAATGTAGAGATAAAGTTAAGAGCTATTATCCGTCTTGGGTAGTTCTCGCCAATTTCACGAGCTTGCTGTAAGCTATTCGTGATTGCTTGTAAAAAGGCGTCTTTGGCGGACGCCCGTGCTCTGGCGCGAAGAATCTCTGCTTCAGTTTGACCATCTAGGGTGGTGCTTTCGATTCTTTGATTGAAGATTGCTAACCAAGAATCGATCAGTTGTTGACGAATTGGGTCATCTGGCGAGATATTGTAGTTCACAATTCTTGCGGAAAATAGCTTTACACCTAACTCTCGCAATCGCGGCCTAGAGCGATTGGTAATCACCGTTGCTATCTCATCAAGCGCGCTTGCATCTCGGATGTCGTTCTGTGGTGTCCAGAGTTCGTTGAGGGTTCGCTCTGAAACTGCAAGTTGTGCAATCTCTGTTACTCGCTGAATAACTACGTCGTCCCAATAAAGGTTTCCTACATTGGTGTTTGATGCTGTGGAGCCAAGAGCCCCGGTTGCCATCAATGCAGCTCGAATTCGCGCAGAAGAAAATGGATAGCTACTACCTAGATTTGAGTCTAGCTCAATACCTAAACCAAGGACGGGAACACGGCGCAATAATGAAAAGCGTGAATCATCATACTCGTCATCCTCATCACTCTCCCTTTCAAGTTCTCGCCAGCTGTCTCTGTCCATTTGAAAAGCCATGAACAATACACATGTAATCGGTACGCCATCGCGAGTAACAGCTTCCAGGTCTGAAACTGTTCTCAGTTGCATTCGTAGATCTACCATGGATATTGGTCGCTCAAAGCGATTGGTGAAGGATATTCCAGGCGATAAAATTTGGCTGAATTCAACTCCAAAAGTTGTTCCTGTAACTTGATGAGCATGGTTCCATACAATTCCTGGTCCCCCAAAAAATTTAAAATTATTCCCAGAAATCCTTTCTTCTATTATATTCCCATAGCTGTTTGAGGCTATCCAATAAGGGTATTGGAGCCCCATAATATGCCAAAATAATGCTAGAAATTTGGCTCTCCTTTCTTCAGACGCTGTGGGAGAGATGGCCGGGTAAATAATTTGAGATAAACTATAAATGCCATAATAGAAAATCAAGAATATGGGAGTAGCTATTAACAAAATTCCTGTCCAGCCGTTTATTAACCAACCCATATGAAAAATGAGAAGATGCGCCAATGCAAAGATTGTGCTTCTAAGCCTGCTGTACCTAAATGTTATTATCAGTACCAGTGGACATACGAGAGCATAAAGACCCACCCAGCGCAAAATTTCGACAGTCATATACGCTGTACCTGGATTTTGACTTGCCCTTAGTCCAATTGCTTCTGTTAAAAGAATGAAACTCGCGGGAAAAACAATTATGAGGATAAAAGCTGCAATGTTAGAATAACCAGATGGTAATATATCTGGGTTTGTGACACTTCTTAATAGGTTGAATGTCCAGATGGCGAATAGAATAAATAAAAAGACAATCGTTGCAGGCTGGCTGACGATGTTACTTAGAATATCAAGTAGGACGACTGAATTTTCTTCCATTACCTTCACCACCACACACAAAAACATTTCGGAAAAGAAACCGAATATGGTTTCAAGTATATATTCAGAGAATCAGCCTGTCAAGAAGAGCTAAATTAGAAAAATGCTAAAAACCGAATTCCACTGCCACACCATCTACTCTAAAGACTCTCTCATCGCGCCCACACGGCTTGTTGAACCCTGCATCAAAAAAGGGATTGATCGTCTCATTGTCACTGACCATAATTCGATAAGGGGCGCGCTGGAAGCCCAGAAACTTGCTCCTGAACTTATCATTATCGGCGAGGAGATTATGACGACAAAAGGGGAAATTCTTGCGGCTTTCGTCAAAGAAGAAATTCCCGCCATGCTCACACCGCAAGAGACTATCACCCGCCTAAAAGAGCAAGATGCCTTCATCAGCGTTTCGCATCCTTTTGATTTTACGCGGAGCGGGCATTGGCAGGAAGCCGATTTGCTTGAAATTCTCCCCGACATTGACGCAATTGAAACTTTCAATGCTCGCTGTCTTTTATCAAGTATGAACGCTCAGGCAGAGATATTTGCTCATCGGCATGGTATCGCGTCTACGGTGGGATCAGACGCGCACGCGCTTTTTGAGCTGGGACGTGCTACTTTAACGCTTCCCCATTTCAAATCCGCGGAGGAACTCCGACAAGTTATCCGTCAGGGGGTGGCAGAAACGCGCAAGACGGGCATCCACGCCAGGGTCGCCTCACGGTACGCCGTCCTCCGTAAAAAAATCATTCGTGGCTAAATTCTGTAATATCCTTAATATGCAAAAAAAAATAATTTTTCTTCTCGCCATTCTTTTCTTTGCTATCCCGCAATCTGCGAAGGCGCATCCCGCAGATATGTATTTTCACACATTCACACTTGATTTTTCTAGCAGTGATGTAGAGATTTCTTGGGGATTTGCGCCGGGTCCAATGATTACACACGTTATTTGGACTGAGGCAGATTTGGATGGGAATGAGATAATTTCGGAGCCAGAAGCCAAAGCATGGATTGAGCCAGTTTTGGCAGATTTCTCTCTCGAACTAGACGGAACGCCCCTGAAGTTTGAACTTGTTTCTGTTAAATGGGCGAATTCTTTAGACGAGCTTCGTAGTGGTGAAACACCCGTTATCATCAATTTACGCGCTGATTGGAATGCGCTTCCAGCTGAGCACGAGTTTCTTTTGCTTAATAAATATAAACCAGAAAACAGCTTAAATTGGTTCACGATCAACGCCAAGGGGATAGCTTTTAGTACACCAAAACAAGATAATGGTATTTTGAAATTACATTTCAGCGCAGATGAAAAGATGAACAATTGGGAGAGCGGACAGCCTTCCATCCCGCCCGTTGTGGAGGCATTAGGCTTGGGCGAGACAGCCGAAGAAGCCGTAGAAAATGCCGAAAACAAACAGGGCATTTTGGCCATCTTGGAAGGGTTTTTGCGCACGCCAAATATCTCGCCAATGCTCTTTTTAGCCGCCTTTGCAATTGCGCTAATTTTAGGCGCACTTCATGCCCTCAGCCCGGGACACGGAAAAACGATTGTTGCCGCATATTTGGTTGGCTCGCAGGGAAAAGCCTATCACGCCATTGCGCTGGGTGTTTTAGTTACGCTTACACATACTGGCTCTGTTTTTGCGCTGGGATTAGCGACTCTTTCACTCTCCAAGTACATCATGCCCGACCAGCTTTTCCCCACTTTAGAATTGATTTCGGGATTGTTGATTGTTATTTTGGGTGTTTTCCTGCTTTTACCACGTTTGAAAAATTTTTTGGCAGAAAGAAAGCGCGAAAAAAGACCTGCTCAAGCGAAGAAAGTTGAAAAAGGGGAGAAAAGCACACGCCTTACTATCAGTGAAGAAATTTGTGAGCCAGGACCAGAGCATAACCACGATCCTTCGCAATTTGGCTATGTGCCGCTCCCAAAAGGCACAAAAGAAATTCGCGAGAACCCGCTTTCTGGCATTAGTTGGAAATCTCTCATCGCGCTTGGTATCAGCGGTGGTCTGGTTCCCTGCCCGGATGCGATTGCGATTCTGCTGATAGCGGTCACGATCAATAAAATTGCTTTTGGATTAGGGTTAATTATTTCTTTTAGCTTAGGCTTGGCGGTTGTTCTCATTTTGATCGGCATCGTGATGGTGCAAAGCAAGCAGATTTTTGCGCGTTTGCAGTGGTTTGGCAAAGTTTCTTTTATTGTGCCGGTTATCAGCGCGTTGGTAGTCTTGACTTTGGGTGTGGCGTTGAGCGTTAGTGCGATCAAAAAATTCCCTGCTGATTTCGCGCTTTTTGCGCAAAAAGAAAATCTATCAAATACCTATGTCACCTATCTTGCGATTGACGATGAATACCACAAACAGCTTTATCTCATCCCTGCCTTGGGTGGAGAAGCACGCCAAATCACGAATGGTGATACGGGTGTATGGAATTACACTGTTTCACCCGCTGGAGACAGCCTTATCTATTCTCTTCCCGATGGTGGCACAGGCTCAGAGCTTTGGTATTGGCAAGTCGAGATGGATGCCCCAAAACGCATTTTAGAATGTCCCGAAGAATCTTGTTCTGATACGCTTTGGTCGCCAAATCGTGAGCAAATTCTCTATAGCCGACTCAGTTTTGGTGAGGAGCAAGCCTATCTCGGCATCCCCTCTTTGTGGTGGCTGGATATTGAGAGCGGCGAAACTCAGCCTCTTTTCCAAGATTCTCAACTCCCCGTTTATAATCCGCGCTGGTCTTTCGATGGCAATTGGCTCAGTTATACCTCTGCCAGCCCGCAAGAAATTCAGGTTTATAACCTTGTGAGTGGTGTGCGGCAAAATATCCCCACTGAGATTGGTTCTGCGGTGGCATGGTCGCCAAATGCAGCGCAATTTCTCACTGCCGATTTACAATTTGTAAATGAAATGTATCTCAGCAAAATCTCTTTTTATGATGTAGAAAAGAAAACGCTTTCGCCGCTCTCCACCGAAGAAAATTTTGATGATAATAACCCAAGCTGGTCGCCAGATGGGAATCAAATTGCTTTTTCACGGGGAGAATGGTCTTTGGATTCCGCATCTGCTGGGGATCAGATTTGGCTGATGGATGCCGAGGGTGAGAATCAGCGTCCTGCCACTGACCACGCCGAAACCACGCATGGACAAATGGCTTGGTCGGCGGGTGGACGCTATATTCTGTACCGCGCGTATGCCGTTAACGAGACTGAATCCCCATCCCAAATCCGCATTCTCGTTACAGAGAGTGGCGAAGAGATTTTAGTTGCCGCCCCGGGTGATAGCCCAAGTTGGTTTATGCCTTGAGAGTAAAAAAGGAGAAAACAGATGATTTCCTTCCCGAAAAAGAGAAGGTCTAAAGACGATGTTTTAGGAAAAATGCGCGTTGCGCGAGACAAAGACGTGAAGTGGAAAAAGGGGCGGGCTTTTGGGTTGATTTATCATATCAACGAAGAAATTGACGCGCTTTTGCAAGATGCTTTTTTGATGTTTTTCTCTGAGAACGGATTGAATCCGACAGCTTTTCCAAGTTTGCGAAAGTTTGAAACCGAAGTGATTTCAATGTCGGCTTCTTTATTGGGGGGCGATGAAAATGTGGCTGGGAATATGACTTCGGGTGGGACAGAATCAATCCTTTGTGCGGTCAAAACTGCGCGAGATTGGGCACGCGACCACCTCCCGCAGGCGATCGAGCCAGAGATTCTTTTGCCGAGAAGTGGACACCCTGCCTTTGAGAAAGCGGCGCAATACTACGGATTGAAAACAGTTTTTGTACCCGTTGATGATGATTTATGCGCCGATGTGGATGCGATGCGTGCTGCGTTGACAAAGAATACCATTTTGATGGTTGGGTCTGCACCCTCCTATCCACATGGGGTGATTGACCCTATTCGAGAGCTGGCGGCGATTGCTCAGGAGCAGGGAATTCTTTTCCATACAGATTCTTGCGTGGGCGGATTTATGTTGCCTTTTGTGAAGAAACTGGGCTATGCAGCCCCCGATTTTGATTTTAGTGTACCTGGGGTAACCTCCATCTCTGCGGATTTGCATAAATATGCCTATGCGGCAAAAGGGGCTTCTGTTGTGTTGTACAAAAGTGCAGAACTTCGGCGTTATCAGATGTTTGTTTCTACTGATTGGTCTGGGGGGATTTATCCATCACCGACCATTGCGGGGACGCGCCCTGCTGGGCCGATTGCGGCAGCGTGGGCAATTTTGAATTATCTTGGCGAAGAAGGCTATCTCGAAATTACTGAAATTGTTATGGATACAGCAAAGAAAATGCAGAAGGGCGTTAACGCTATTGATGGTATCAAAGTTCTTGGTGAACCAGAAATGAGTGTTTTCTCGATTGTGTCTGACGATCCTGCGATTGAAATTTATGAAGTTGCAGACGAGCTTCATGAACGGGGGTGGCATCTGGATCGGCAACATTTTCCGGCTACTTTGCATATGACTGTTAATTATGTGCATGTTGATGCAGCGGATGATTTTATCGCTGATCTCGCCGAATCCGTTGGTGCAGTGCGCCGACCCACTCTCCGCAAGGTCGCATCGCGTTGGTTGATCGACGTGACCGATTTTCTTGTCCGCATCCTGCCTGAAAAATGGGTGACGTGGATGATGGAGAAATCGTCCGTTTTATTGGGTGGCGGAGGCGGCTTGCCGCAGAGAATGGCGCCGATGTATGGACTGATTGGCACGCTACCAAACCGCGGGGATTTGAAAGAATTAGTGTTGGATTTGCTCGATGGAATGACAAAGGAAGTGCAAAAATGAAAGCTGTGATCAAAGCGATCATATTTGATTTTGGCGGTGTGCTGGTTGAATGGCACCCGCATAATCTCTATAAAGCCTGTTTTCCTGAAGACCCTCAAGGGATAGACGAGTTTTTGGACGAAGTTGGGTTTTATGCCTGGAATGCAGAGCAAGATAAGGGGCGTAGTTTTGCCGAGGGTGTTGCTCTGTTGTCTGCAAAATTTCCACATCGAACGAATTTGATTGAAGCCTATGCCGAGAATTGGATTGATTCAATTGACGGAGAGATCACGGGCACAGTGGAGATTTTGCATAGACTGAGAGCAAAGAATTATCCGCTTTATGGCTTGAGCAATTGGTCTGCCGAGACCTTTCCGCTTGTGCGAGATGAGTTCTCCTTTTTAGGGGAATTTGACGATGTGGTTTTGTCGGGGGAGGTAAAAATGGCGAAGCCAGAGCCTGAGATTTTCGAGTTGCTTTTGAAGAGGATAGTCTATTCAGCAGAAGAATGTTTTTTTATAGATGATTCTCAAGCGAATATAGATGTGGCGAGGATTTTAGGGTTTCAGACTCATCATTTTAAGTCGCCGGAAATTTTAGAAGAAGCTTTGAAAGTACTTGGCGTGCTTTAAGCAAAAAAAACTTCCGATGTTTTGCTCCTTTGCTCCGCTTGGCGTTCTGCGCAAAAACTTCGGAAGTCTTGGTACGCTTGCGGTATAATTCACGCATTCAACCGACCCCACCTTGACAAAGGGTTTTATCTTGCCCACAGAAAAAGGACGCATTTTCATTAGCTATCGCAGAGTAGATACCAGCCACGTTGCTGGGCGTATCTATGATCGTCTCTCCGCGTATTTTGGCGAAAAAGCGATTTTTATGGATGTGGAGGCAATTGATGGAGGTGTTGATTTCGTTAAAGTGCTGGAGAATGCTGTTCAATCCTGTGATGTAGTTATTACTTTGATAGGCAGACAATGGTTAAATATCAAAGACAAAAGGGGAGAGCGACGTTTAGATAATCCTGAAGATTTTGTACGCATTGAAATCGCCGCCGCGCTAAGCCGTGATATTCGCGTTATCCCCGTTTTGGTGGATGGGGTGAATATGCCGCACTCTACTGAATTGCCAGAGAATTTGAAGCCCTTGGCAAGACGAAATGTCTTACAGGTTATTCACCGTTCTTTCAACGCAGATGCAAATCGCTTAATTTCGCATTTGGAGCGAGCGTTGGAAGCAGCTGAAGAGTCGAAAGTGCTTAAGGTGCAAAGATTGAAAGAGAAGCAAATTCAAGCTCAACGCCAAGCTGAAATTGAAAAATTATTAATGCAAGCGGATACGACCATTGCGGTTCAAGATTGGCAATTAGCGAAAGAGAAATTAGAGAATATTCTTGAGCTAGACACCAAGCATATTCAAGCGGAAGCAAAACTGGAAATTGTTGAAGGAAGATTGGCAGAAGCGGCAGAAGAAGAAAAGAAGATAGAAAGGCGAGAAGAGAAAGAAGCAAGAGAGAGAATAGAAGAGAGAAATCAAGCAAAAGCAGATGAAGAAGAAAGCAGGAGAGTCGCTGCTGAAAAAGCACACCAAGGTAGACTAGCACGTAAAAAACAGATTGCCGAAGAAAAAGCGCGTCAAGATACCTTTAAAAAGGCGCAACAGGAAGAAAGAGTGGATGGTATCAAAAGATTCTTTCAGAGCAAGGGGAAATTTATCACAATTGGTATCGTCATCTTTTCCTGCATCATCTTTGGAGGAAGCTATACCCTTTCAAAAATTCTTGGACCTATTATTAATCCTCCTTCACTCAGCGAAGACAACTGCGTCAGCGAAGAAGTTCTTTGTGTCGGCCTTGTTACCGACGTTGGAGAAATTGACGACAAATCCTTCAACCAATCTGCGTGGGAAGGCGTTCAAAAAGCTGTTGATGAAATGGGCGCATTTGCCAAATATGTTGAGACCAAAGATGCCAAGGATTACGTTTCTAATATTGGTCTTTTCGCTGAAAAAGATTATGATATTATCGTTACCGTTGGTTTCGCAATGGGACAAGCAACTGTAGAAGAAGCTGCAAAATACCCTGAAGTCGATTTCATTGGTGTTGACCAGTGGCAAGCTGAGGAGACGGCTAATGTTGTTGGCTTGCTCTTCCCCGAAGATAAGGCTGGCTTCATGGCTGGTGCTTTAGCCGCTCAGATGAGCGAAACTGGTACTATCGCTGCCGTTCTCGGCACCGACTTGGTTCCCCCCGTTGTTGCTTTCAAAGAAGGTTTTGAAGCAGGCGCACGCTATATCAACCCTGATATCAACTTGATCTCCACCTATCACCCCGGTGGTATGGATGTTGCATTTGTTGACCCCGAATGGGGCGCAACCACCTCCAAGCAAGCCATCGACCAAGGCGCAGACGTTGTCTTCGGTGCTGGCGGTAAAACGGGCAATGGTGCGTTAATTGAAGCTGCCTCTCGCGAATATGTACTCTGTATCGGTGTTGACACCGATCAATGGGAAACTGTCCCTGAGGCGCATCCCTGTTTGATTTCTAGCGCAATGAAACTCATCACCCCTAGCGTATTTGATCTAATTGGCGAATCTGTTTCTGATAGTTTCCCTGGAGGTAATTTTAACGGGGCTGTCGGTCTGGCTGGTTTCCATGACTTTGATGACATAGTTTCTCAAGCAGTTAGGGATAAGTTGGCTGAAATTGATATTGGTTTGCAAAGTGGTGACATTTCCACTGGTTATTAAATTGGTCTTCTAATCAAGATACTGAGTGTACTCAAAGCACCAGGCATCTTTGTATAAATTTTGCCTTCATTGTTTCGGTGAGAGCAAGTCCAATCTTGTGCAAGCCACCAATCACGGTATGGCGGACTTTTTTGAAGATGACACATCCGCGTCTTTGTTGATAGCTACGATGACCTTCCAAACAAAAACCTGACAGGTTTTAAAGACCTGTCAGGTTTCTTCTTTTACTGAACACTGCCTCTGAATACTGAAAACTAAACCCTACTTACCTAATTTCGCCTTCATCGCTTCGGTCAAAGCAGGGACGATCTGGTGCAAGTCGCCGACCACGCCATAGCGGGCTTTTTTGAAGATGGGGGCATCGGGGTCTTTGTTGATCGCCACGATGACTTTCGAGTTTCGCATTCCAGCCAGATGTTGGATGGCGCCGGAGATGCCGTTTGCGATATATAGATCTGGGCTGACGACTTTGCCCGTTTGCCCAACCTGATTTGCGTAGGGGATGTAATTTGCGTCCACGGCGGCGCGGGAGGCACCGATGGCTGCGCCGAGCGTTTCAGCAAGATCGCCGATCAGGGCAAAGCCTTGTTGAGCGCGCCAAACTTCGGCGGCATCATCGTCCAGGTCAGCGGGAGGCTCGATGTTGGGATTATTGGATGTGCCGCGTCCGCCAGAGACGATGACGGCGGCATCGGTCAGGCTAACGCCACCACCAGCTTCTGCGTAACCTTCAACGGTGGATTTTTCTTCACCGATATTTACCTCAACTTTGGTGAGGGTGCCTGTGCGACCAGCTTCGGCTTCGGGCATCACGAATGCGCGTCCGCGTAGGGTTACGATTTGGGGAGTCGCGTTGCAGATGGTTTTCTGAAGCAATTTGCCTGCGTAAATCGGGCGCGTGGCAACGACTTTATCGCCATCCATTTCGAGGGCAACAACGTCAACGAGGACGCCGCTGTTCAGGTCGATGGCGGTCATGCCGGCAAGTTCACGTCCCCGAGATGT
>JABGOQ010000038.1 GCA_018645405.1 Anaerolineae bacterium
TAAAATAATAAAAATGAGATTTATATCTGGCTCAGAGGCATAAGGATTAAAAAAGAAAGGGAAGTTTTCTTCGTTGAAAAAGAAGAAAAACCCGCCCATGATCAGCCCCATTATTATGCTCGGAATCGCCATCATGAATCCAAACCAAATGATGACTTTATGTTTCCAGATTGTCTGCCAAGAATTCTTGAGTACTTTGCTGTAATCCATCAATTGCTCCTGTTGCCACTCCGTTAATACTCACAATATCATACACGAGGGGAGGGATTCCGTCTACTTTGCTGACTGATGATGAACTAAGGAATTTTCTCACTTCCCTGAAATGCCCCATGCTCTAAAAAATGGATTGTCTCCTCAGACACTGTCTTATTCAACATGATGAAAGGATGACTTACAGGGAGAACCAGAAAATCTGCCATGCCTTCTAATTTTGCATTTTCAACAGAAAACCTGCCATCGTTTTCGCCTTCGATCAGTCTCGACAAAAGAGGATTCACTGTCCGATTCCCTGCAATGATGCCGAGTTGAAAGGGAGCGGGACCCAATGATTTGGGAAGGCTTTTTGCGGACGTGCCAAGCTGCTCTCCGGCAGGGCCGTTGAAGGCGCGGAACCAAGCCCATTTTGAGAGTGTTTCGGCGACTTCACTTCCGGCATTGGGAGGGGCAAGCATAACGACGCGCCCAATCCTGAAATCTGGATTTGAATCCGCTATCTGACGGACGATGATGCCGCCGAGAGAATGAGTTACGAAGTGAGTTGGCTCATCTCTATTTAGAATTGCAGGCAAGACGAAATCTGTGGCGAGTTTTTCAACCGGATATTTGAATGAAGGGTAGGAGAGATTAACGGGATCATAGCCAGCCTTCGCAAGCTGATTAGCCAAATAGGCCATTGAAAGGGATGCGCGGCCGAGGCCATGCAGGAGGACGACTTTGGTTGGGTTTCTTCTTTTTTCGGTCATTTAGATTCTATGAATTGAATGAGACTTGACAACTAATTCTATCGCATGATACTATATCGCTAGACGATATACCGAAAGGTGATATAAAAGAATATGAGCATAAATTATAAAAAGTACCTTCCTCTGACAGAATCTACAGCTTATATTCTCCTTGCATTAGCTGAGCCTTTGCATGGATATGGCGTGATGCAAAAAGTGGAAACGATGAGTCAGGGCACGGTCAAGATCGGCCCGGGCACATTATATGGCGCATTCTCTACACTGGAAAAAGAAGCTTTGATCATCAAAGTGGAGGAGGCAAAGCGCCGTAAAACATATACCCTGACAGAGAAGGGGAAAGCGTTGCTCAAGGAGCATATTCGGCGAGTTGAGATATTGCTGGAAAATGGACTGTCGACGAAGGATTGGCAGTAAGGAGAAAGTTATGAGTACGATGAAGAAGTTTCACTGGTTTTGGGCTTGGGATGATGAGAAGGAAGAAGCTTGGTTGCGACAAATGGCGCAGGAGGGCTGGCACTTCAAATCTGTGAGTTTGCCTGGAAGCTATATATTTGAAAAAGGGGAAGCTATTGATTATGTCTATAGACTAGATTATTTTGTTGACCGTAAAGATATGCCCGCCTACTTGCAGATATTTGAAGATACAGGCTGGGATTATCTCGGTGAGATGAGTGGTTGGCAATATTTTCGTATTGAGAGTCATGATGGAAATGCACCGGAAATTTATAGTGATAAAGCTTCGAAAGCAAAGAAATATGAGCGCTTGATCCTGTATTTGGTCATCTTCCTGCCCATATTTCTCAGTATGATGAATATCACCAGTCGGGGTGATGCGGGGTATCTACGCTTCTTCTCTTTCTTTGCAGAAGCCTTTATGCTGCTCTATATTTATGCAATGGTGCGGTTGATTCATCGGGTTACGAATTTGAAGAAGAAGGTCTAGCGCAAGACTATAAATTTGACGAATCAAAAAGGATTTATATTGATATGTAAATCCTTTTTCTTTATCTCTTCTATTATTCAAACTACGTCGATCCGTATCTGTGCGAGCGAGATTGAAATCTCTGCTTAAAATCAAAGCCCGTTTAAACGGACTTCCCATCTCAGCCGAAAACTCATTTTCTGGCTGGCGGCGTAGTGCTCCGACTCATCCACATGTCTGACAAAAATATCGTCCATCACACCATACCAATGTGCAACGATCTCGGCTATTCAATCTGAGTTCTATAAAATTTCCCGAACAGATAAAGTTTGTTGTCCGGATGGAGGGTTAAGGATGATAGGATCTTCCACAGAGACAATGACATTATCATCAGATACAAAGTCTTCCTCATCTTTGTTAAGTTCTACCCACCCATGTTCTGGAAGTCGAGGAGGAATTACAATTTTCAACTCGACAATCTCAACATTCCCTGTAAGTTGATTACGGATACCTGTAAATTCTATTGTTTCTAATTCGTTACGTAAAAAATGACGATTTACAGTATATGCTAGTTTAAGATCAGTTGTATTTCTCCAGCCTTTTTCTGCAAAAAACTGATATTCGTTATCTTCTAATTCAATAACATGTGTCTTGTTAGGTTCCTTTGATAGCTTATTTTCATTCCACTGCCCCACAAAAATATCGAGAACGGAAAATTCTTCATGGTTATGCAGATAACGACATTTCCACTCGCTAATATTTATTCCAATAGAATCTCCCGCTTTTAGCTCCATGAGAGCTGAGAACTGAACGTACGGCTGTAAACGTATCCAGACTATTGGAACTCGAAGTGTTGTTCTCCAATCCTTGCTTTCAGCATCATGTGCGCTGCATAAATCAATACCAATCGATTTCGCAAATGTTTGTGCTGCCTTAGTAAACCCAGCATTAAAAATGAGTACTCCTTTAGATGCACGAACGTCTTTTATCACACTTGCAAATTCACCAATAGTATTGACATCTAATGGGCGTGAATTTGTTTTTGCTTGGACTATAACAAGAAATTCACACCCCGCTTCTCGAAAGCGAATGCTAACATCAACCTGTCTTTTTATTCCACTCTTAACACCAAGAATAAAGTCATTATGAGTAACAGTTGCTTTTGGAGATAATGTTTGATAAATCTGTGCAATCATTTTTTCAAAATCTAGCCATTTTACTCCCACTCAATCGTCCCCGGCGGCTTGCCCGTAATATCATAAACCACCCGATTAATCCCCTCCACCTCATTCACAATGCGGCTAGAAATCTTTGCCAAGACCTCATGCGGGATGCGCGTCCACTCTGCCGTCATAAAATCTTCGGTCGTGACAGCGCGGATGGCTACCGCCTCCTCATAAGTCCGCGAATCGCCCATCACGCCCACCGAGCGGACATTCAGCAAAACGGCAAAGGCTTGCGATGTCTCCGCGTCCTTGCCGATCATCCCGGCGTTGCGTAATTCCTCGCGCAAAATCGCATCCGCTTTACGCAAACGCGCCACTCTCGGCTTCGTCACCTCCCCTAAACAGCGGATCGTCAGCCCCGGTCCCGGGAAAGGTTGCCGCCAAACCAATTCCTCCGCCAGCCCCAACGCCTCGCCCACCGCGCGCACCTCATCCTTGAACAAATAGCGCAAAGGCTCAACCAGCGCAAATTCCATATCCTCCGGCAAACCGCCCACATTATGATGGCTCTTGATTTTCTCCGCCTTATTTCTATCTGGCGCAGAAGATTCGACCACATCGGGGTAAATTGTCCCCTGCACCAAAAATTTTGGCTGACCAAGAGACTTCGCTTGTTCCTCGAAAATCCGAATAAATTTCTCGCCCACAGCTCTGCGTTTTTCTTCCGGATCGGTGACCCCAACCAGCGCGCCTAAAAATTCATCTTCTGCATCCACAGCAATTAATTCTGCCCCCAGATGTTCGCGGAATGCGGATACGACTCCCGCCGATTCATTTTCCCGCATCAGCCCGGTATCTACATATACTGAGACGAGTTGGTCGCCGATTGCGCGATGCACCAACGCCGTCGCGACGGATGAATCTACCCCGCCACTAACAGCGGAGAGAACGCGCTTGTCCCCAACTTGCTGACGGATTTCTTCAACTTTTGATTCGATGATAGACTCCGCCGTCCAATTCGGTGTTGCGTTGCAAATTTCGACTGCGAAACGCCGCAAAATTTCGCTTCCGCTGGGCGTATGATGCACTTCGGGGTGAAATTGGACGCCATAATAATTGTGCTCTAGATCGCCCATCGCTGCCACAGGGCTATTCCCCGATTTTGCAAGAGAGATGAAACCCTCTGGCAATCGCGTAATTCTGTCTCCGTGTGACATGAGAGCGTGGAATTCAGGAGTAGGGAGTAGGGGAGTAGAATCTGTTAATTTAACGGTAGCCACCCCAAATTCACGTTCGCTCGAAGGGTCAACTTGCCCTCCCAAAGCATGGGTGAGGGCTTGCATCCCATAGCAGATTCCCAGAATCGGGAGTCCCGAATCCAGAATATAATCTGCAATTTGGGGAGCACCTTCGGCGTAAACAGACGCGGGACCGCCCGAAAGGATAAATCCCCGTGGATTGATTGCGAGAACCTGCTTGGCGGGCGCATCGAAGGGAAAAAGCTCGCAATACACATTGTTTTCACGCACACGGCGGGCGATGATCTGAGCATATTGTGAGCCGAAATCGAGAATAGCGATTGATGCAGTCATATCAGTTTCCAGTATTCAGTAATTGGTCTTCTGCTTGTACGACTGATTCCCGAATACTGCTTACTGTCAGTTAGTCACAAAAAACAATTTCATCATAATCAATAGACTTTAGACAAGCCAGCGATTTTACAGGGAAACCAAGTTTTTCCAATTCTGCACGCCCTTTTGAGTAGCCTTTTTCGATTAATGTTCCCACACCAACAACGCTTGCACCTGCGAGTTCGGCGAGACGGACTAAGCCTAAAATGGTCGCGCCACTGGCGAGGAAATCATCTATGATAAGCACTTTTTCACCACCACTGAGATATTCAGGAGAAACGATTAGCTCAACGGTGCGCCCCTTTGTATGAGAGGGTGCGAGCGTCAGAAAAACCTGGTCGGGCATGGTGACTGGTTTTCGCTTCCGGGCGTAGACTACGGGCATATCCATATATTTGCCTGCCATCACCGCGGGTGCAATACCGGAGATTTCGGCGGTTAAGATTTTGGTCGCGCCAATGTCGGCGAAGAGTTTAGCAAATTCTTTGCCAGCTTCGTCCATCAATTGGGCGTCTACTTGGTGGTTAACGAATCCATCCACTTTTAGGATGCCATTACCGAGATATTCACCTTCGGCTTGAATACGATCTTTGAGTGTTTGCACGGGGGAGTCTCCTTTTTTAGACATCAGACTTCAGACATCGGACTTTAGTCTTCTGATGCCTTAGAGCTGAGGTCTAAAGTCTTTTTTATTGTACAACGCAAATCTGCTCTTGTGTTAGAATCCGCCTCGTGATGAAAAAAGAAAACACCTTATTATTAGCGTCGCAGTCTCCACGCCGACGTGAGCTATTATCTTTTACTGGTTTGGGGTTTGATGTCGCATCTGCAGATGTGGATGAGGGCATTTTGCCCGATGAAGAGACTGCGAGTTATGTTTTGCGATTGGCAGAAGCGAAGGCGCGGGCATCCGCATCTCAGCCCTCACCCTCCGCCCTCTCCCAAGGGGAGAGGGGACTTGTCGTCATCGGCTCTGATACAGCCGTCGTAGATGCTGGGGAAACCCTCGGCAAGCCTCAGGACACGCGCGAAGCGGAGTCGATGTTGCGGCAGTTGCGCGGGCGTACACACCAAGTCTACACAGCGATAGCGATTTACGATGAGACATCCGATAAAGGTTTTTCTGAATTATGTATTAGCGATGTGCCGATGCGGGAATATAGTGATGATGAGATGAGCGCTTATATCCAGACGGGTGACCCGATGGATAAGGCGGGCGGGTATGCTATTCAGCACCCTGAGTTTCAGCCTGTGGAAAGTTTTGCGGGATGTTTCGCGAGTGTGATGGGCTTGCCGCTTTGCCATTTGGCACGGATTTTGAAGAAAGTGGATGTTGATGTGCAAGCGGATTTGCCGTTGGTTTGTCAATCTTCTTTAGGCTATGAATGTACGATCTCCGACGCAGTTTTGCTCGGTGAAAATCTTGGATAATAAAATGAAAAGTAAACTTACGCAATTCTTTAGTGTTTTTATGGGTTCTGTTTTTTTGTTAAGTGCTTGTTCTTCTGGTGCAATTTCTAACCCAGAAACAGCAGTGACTTTGCCAAGCCCGATAGTAACGGTTGATTCTGCGCCAGACGCACGAGCGGCAATGACGCTTTTTCTTGAAGCTTATAAGGTTGAAAACTACGCCACGATGTATGGCATATTAAGCGAGCTAAGTCAGGATGCAATTTCACAGGAAGATTTCACAACACGCTATAAAGAAACTTTGAATGCGATCAGTTTGACTGAGATTGAAACAGAAATTCTTTCCTCGCTAATGAACCCCTATGCTGCGCAAGTTGCTTTTCGTGTTATATATAAAACCGTTCTCGCAGGAGATATCACGCGTGATATGGTTGCGAATTTAACACTTGAAGGTGATCAATGGCATGTCCAATGGGATGAGGGGTTGATCATGCCTGAGCTTATTGGCGGAAATAAGCTCGTAATGGATTATCGCTCGCCTTCACGCGGCGAAATCTACGATCGCAATGGCGAGCCAGTTGTTGCCCATACAGATGCTGTCGCTTTGGGGGTTATCCCGGGACAAATCAATCAAGAAACCGCATGGCAACTACATAATCAATTAAGCAACGTAACCGAACTTACTCCTGAGGGCGTTGCTGCTCTTTATGAAAATGCCGGCGCAGATTGGTATGTTTCGGTTGGGGAAACTACTGCTGATGAAGCTCAACGTCTATTGAGTGCTAATTTGGGCGGTTTATATATTACGCCTTATTCAGCACGTTATTATTTCAACGGAGGGGTTGCGCCACAGACCATAGGCTATTTGCTTTCGATCTCTCCAGAAGAATTGGAAGACTATTTGCGCCGAGGCTACGGGGGCGATGAGAAAATAGGTGATGCTGGTTTAGAGAAATGGGGCGAAGAATATCTCACAGGCACACATGGTGGCTCTTTATATGTGGTTAACCCTGAAGGCGCAATTATTACTCGTTTAGCGCAAAGTGACCCTGGCCCATCCTCATCTCTTCATCTGACCATTGATCGTGAACTCCAAGTCCATGCTCAAAATGCTTTGCGAGGATTTCGCGGGGCAGCCGTTGTGCTTGAACGAGACACTGGACGCGTTTTAGCGATGGTTTCTTCTCCGGGCTTTGACCCGAATCTTTTTGAACCGACCAACGCCAATAATGATGGACTAACAGCATTGCTTAGTAATACGGATCAGCCCTTGGTCAATCGTGCCACGCAGGGGCAATATCCGCTCGGATCGGTTTTCAAAGTCATTACCTTTTCTGCCGCTCTCTCCAGTGGTTTGTATACCGCCGACACAACCTACGCATGCGGCTATGATTTTGTCGAATTGCCCGATCGCACTCTCCATGACTGGACTTGGGAGCATTGTCAGACTGAAATTCAAACCTCCTTTGCAACCGACCCTGAGAATGCATTGACTCTAAACACTTGCCCCACCAAACCTAGTGGAGATTTAACCCTCTCTGAAAGTCTGATGCGTTCCTGTAACCCCTACTACTGGCATATTGGATTGGATTTATATAGCTCCGAACGAACACAGGATATCGCCAACATGGCGCGCGCCTTTGGACTTGGGCAGGCTACCGGTTTAGGACAGGTTGCCGAATCCGAGGGCTTGATCGAAGACCCAACAGACGCGATCCAAGCAGTGAACCAGGCCATTGGGCAGGGTACCGTTCTTGTTACGCCTTTGCAAGTAGCTACTTTCATGGCAGCTCTTGGTAATGGAGGCACACTTTATCGCCCACAAGTGATTGAAAGCATCCAAAGCCTCGAAGGCGACGCCACTGCTGTTTTCAAACCAGAAGCACGCAGTACGCTGCCTCTTTCACCAGAATATCTGCAAATCTTGCAAGACGCGATGATCAGCGTGATCAAAGATTCGCGTGGTACAGCCAATGGACGTTTACGCGGTTATGTTATCCCGACCGCTGCTAAAACAGGCACAGCCGAATCAGGTGATGGCCTGCCTCATGCCTGGTTTGCTGGGTATACGATGGCAGAGGAAAATACCGGTCTTCCGGATATTGCCATTGCGGTTGTACTTGAGAACGCTGGTGAAGGCTCTGACTTCGCCGCACCTGCTTTTCGCCGTATCGCAGAATCTTATTATTATGGCAGACCACAATCAACGTATTGGTTTGAGACAGAAATTGGTGTAAGATATACACCTACTCCCTTTGGTTGGTTTCCATCACCAACGCCGGATAAAAAATGAACGAAAAAACGCTTCAGGGGCTGATCATAAAATCTCAATCGGGTTTCTTCGATGTTAAAACAACGGAAGCAAACCCAATCTCCTGTCAGTTGCGGGGACGTCTAAAACAGGGCGGTCGCAAAGGTGATCTCCTCGCTGTAGGTGATCGCGTCCGAATCAGCATCCTCCCTGAAGGAACGGGGATGATTGAAGAAATCCTCCCGCGTGAGCGTGCCATCGTTCGAATGGATCCTCGCCCGCGCGGCCTTTATAAACAGATTCTCCTTGCAAATCCCGATCAGGCAGTTTTTGTTTTTGCTTGCACCAACCCCTCTCCGCGATTGCGCATGTTAGATAGATTTCTCGTCATTGCTGAACAACAGGAAATCCCCGCCGTGATCGTTGCCAATAAAGTTGATTTGCTCGGGGAAGAAGAAGCCAAAAAAATTTTTGGGCATTATGCAAAAATTGGCTATAAAGTGCTTTATACCTCTGCACAAGAAAAAACAGGCATAGATATTTTGCGCTATACGCTCGAAGGTAAACTTTCTGCCTTGGCAGGGCCTTCAGGCGTTGGAAAATCAAGCCTGATGAACACCATGCAACCGGGCTTAGGATTGGAAGTCGAAGAAATTAGTCAATCACTTAATCGCGGCAAACACACCACCAATTTTCGCCAACTTTTGCCTCTCGAGGGAGGCGGTTACGTTGCCGACACCCCCGGTTGGAAAGCCCTCGCCCTCTGGGATACAGAGCCAGAAGAACTCGATGGCTATTTCCCCGAAATTGCGCAACTCGTCCCTTTATGCCGTTTCAACGACTGCTCCCACGTCCACGAACCGGGTTGCGCCGTGCTAGATGCCGTTCGTAGTGGTGAGCTTCATAGCGAACGCTTCAACTCCTTTATACGTATGCGGGATGGCTTGTCGAATAAAAGATAAGGGAGACCCGAAAGGTTTTCTCAGGTTCAAAACACAATATCATGCTTTTACTTCCCCAAAATATAATTTTATAATGCATCTCAGGAAACCTTTCGGGTCTTTAAATGGCTGAAAACTGGAATTTACTTGGACATGACTGGGCGGTAGTTATGCTCCGTCAGCATGTTGCCAAATCAACACAGCGTCATGCCTATCTCTTCACGGGTTCGCCCGGGTTGGGACGCAGGTCTCTGGCTTTAGCATTTGCGCGTTCCCTAACTTGCTTGCAGCCCCCCGCCCTTGGAGAATCTTGTGGCGTCTGCCGCGATTGCCGCCAATTTACATTGATGCAGCACCCCGATCTAAATATCATTCAGGCTGAAAAAGAGGGCGGTATTCTAAAAGTAGACCAAATCCGTGAGTTGCGTAAAAATGTTTTATTCTCCCCCTACCAAGCTAAATATAAAATTGTTCTCTTATTACGTTTTCAAGAGGCAAATCCCAGTGCGGCGAATGCGCTCCTGAAAACCCTTGAAGAAGCGCCCAGCAAAGTTATTCTGCTCCTGACAGCCGATAATACCGAGCAACTTTTACCCACCATCGTCTCACGTTGTGAAGTCCTGCGCTTACGCCCCTTACCCATCCCTTGTGTGGAGAGCTTCCTTAAAGAAAAGGGAGCAACTGAAGAAAAAGCCGAACTCCTCGCCCATCTCTCTGTGGGGAGACCTGGCTACGCCCTTCGACTCTTGGAAGATGAAACTTCCCTTGATTTTCGTAATGAAAAACTGGATGAGTTCAGAACTCTTCTAGGCGCCTCACGTGTGGAGCGTTTTGCCTACGCCGAAAAACTGGCTAAAGATAAAGAGGAATTTCGAGAAACCCTCCTCCTCTGGCTCTCCCTCTGGCGGGATGTGATGCTCCTCTCCGCAGGTGATGAAGAAAGTATCGTCAATATTGATCAAAGAGAACAGATAGAAAATCTCGCAAATAAGCTTTCTCTCGCAGACGCAAGGAAAATGCTCACAACTGTAGAAAGCGGAATCGGGCAACTCAAGCGCAATGTCAACGCACGCTTACTGGCAGAGGTTATCTTGCTGGATTTTCCAAAAAATTGAATTTAGGGAACAAATTGGAGTTTTATGAAATCCCTTTGGCTTGAAAACGAAACCCTCTCCTACAGCGAAAACACGCCCAAGCCTGTTCGAGCGGACGAAGCTCTTATCCGCGTACGGTTGGCAGGAATTTGCGGCACAGATCTTGAGATGGTGCGCGGTTATTATCCTTTTACGGGTGTTCCAGGGCACGAATTTGTAGGCGAAGTCCTTGAAGCAGAAGATAAACGTTGGATTGGGCAACGCGTAGCCGGTGAAATCAACGTATCTTGTGGGGAGTGTGAGCAATGCCAAGGAGGACGTAAATCGCATTGTGAGAATCGGACGGTACTTGGGATTACAGATCGCGACGGGATTTTTGCCGAGTACGTTACGCTCCCGACCCAGAACTTGCATCGCGTACCCGATTCAGTTTCTGACGAGAAAGCTGTTTTTACAGAACTGCTTGCCGCTGCGCTAGAGATACCACAACAGGTACATATTCGCCCCACAGATCGGATATTAGTGATCGGTGCTGGGAGATTTGGGCAATTGATCGCGCAAGTTTTGCAACTCACAGGCGCAGATTTACACGTGGTGGCACGCCATCCGCAACAACAAAATTTGCTTAAAGAGCGCGGTATCAGGTTGATCGCTGGAGAAGATGTAAAACCCCAAAGATGGGATGTAGTGGTAGATGTAACGGGCTCGGCATCCGGTTTTGGGTTGGCGAGGCAAGCCATTCGTCCGCGTGGGACGCTTGTGATGAAATCCACGTATAAAGGTGAGATGCAAGTCAACTTCTCATCCATTGTGGTGGACGAAATTAATATTGTCGGCTCGCGTTGTGGTCCCTTTGCCCCGGCATTGCGTTTGCTTGAAAGCGGAGAAATCTACCCACTGGGTATGATTGCAGCTGAGTATCCGCTTAATCATGGCTTGGAGGCTTTTGAGAAAGCAGCCGAGCGCGGCGTATTGAAGGTGCTACTTAGGCCTTAAATTCAAAATCCCCGTTCCTTTCAAAGGAACGGGGATTTTTTTGTTATAAGAATCAGTCTCGTGTGGAGCGCAAGGGCAGCCGAATGATGAAGGATGTTCCCTTGCCAGATTTACTCTTGACTTCAATTGAGCCTTTATGCCCCTGAACGATCTGCTTGCTGATTGAAAGCCCCAGCCCCGTGCCAGCTACTTTGCTTTCTGTTTCGTGAACGCGGAAAAACTTTTTGAAAAGATGTGGCATGGCTTCTTCGGGAATTCCATAGCCGGTATCTTTCACGGTCAGGCGTATTTGCTCTTTCTCTTTTCTTGCCTCTAAGGTCACTGTTCCATTGGATCGATTATATTTGATGGCATTACTGAGCAAATTTAAGATCACTTGTTTAATTTTATTCGGATCTGCTTGAAGGGAAGGAAAATCTGAAGGCATATCAATTTCTACCTCGATATTTTCCTCGGCAGCTTTTGTTTGCATGATCTCGCGGCATTCGTTGAAAAGTTTTTCTATGGAAAAAGTCTCGTAATGAAAGTGAGTGCGACCAGATTCTAGCCGTGAAAGATCGAGAAAGGAAGAGGCGAGCGCACTAAGCCGCAGGGTTTCTGAATGGATATTATTGACAATCTGATCATGCTGCTTCGGAGAAATTTCTGGTCGCAAGAGGAGATAGGTAGCAGTGCTGAGGGATGCAAGAGGCGTGCGCAACTCGTGAACAAATTCCGATATAAGATCAGATTGCTGGAAGAGACGTGTGTTGTCGATTGCGACTGCAGCTTGCGCGCCCAAAACGAGCAGTAGTTCCTCGTCAACATCGGTGAAATGACCTTCTTTTTTATTCAGTACCTCCAACACACCGATAATTTTATCTTTCGTTATCATCGGCACCCCTAAAATCGATTGGGTGGCATAACTTGTCGCGTTTTCAACGCCATCAAAATAACGTGAGTCGTCTTGCACATCTCCAATACGAACGGGTTCGCGATGAGTGACTATCCACCCAGCGATGCTGCCTTCGAGAGGGACATCCACCCCTCGCATATTAGGCAATTCCATATTGGTTGCAACTTGAAAGTGGAGTTGTCTTGCCACGTCGTCGTAGAGCAAAATAGAGGCTTCTTCCGCATTAGCTATTTCGGCGGCAACTCTCACAATCCGATAGAGAAGCGTATCCAAATCAAGAGTGGATGCAAGGTCGCGAGAGATTTCAATTAGGCGGCGGTAGTCTGCCAGGTTTTGGGTTTTAGTATCCACTGGTGAGCACCTGTTTTGATAGCGCAGGAAGCAAAGTTGCGGCATCTTGGGTAAAAATAATATCAGCACGCACGTCGAGGTAGGTAGGGGTCTGGTTGAGGATGATGAGATGTCCGCCACGATCGAGGGTTTGCATGGGTAGCCCAGCAACAGGTAAGACCTCGAGCGAAGAACCGATTACGAGCATTAGGTCACAATTGCGGGCAGAACTTTGGGCTTTTAGCCATTCTTTTTGAGGAAGTTGTTCGCCAAAGAGGATTACGTCTGGTTTGAGGATAGCATTGCAGTCGGGGCAGTATGGCACCGTTTTATCTTCAACAAAAGACTTTAGAAAAAGAGCTGACTCAAACTGATGAAAACATTGCGTACAAGAGAGAGTGCGCAGTGTACCGTGCATCTCGATCACGTTTTTAGAGCCTGCTTTTTGATGCAAGACATCAATATTTTGAGTGATAACCGCATCTAGGTGCCCAGCATTTTCAAGTTCTGCAAGAGCGACGTGAGCTGTATTTGGCGTCGCGTTAATGATTTTATTGGCGAGAGGACGAAACCAGTTATAGAAGCGGAGTGGTTTGTAGCGGAAAGAGGAGAGAGAGGCGACTTCCATTGCTTCGCTTTTTGCCCATAGCCCAGTTCCCTCCGAGCGAAAGTCAGGAATGCCGGATGGGGTAGATATCCCCGCTCCAGTCAGAACAACAGGATGTTTTGCTTGCATCAAAAGCTCTGCCGCTAATTCAATTTTCTTAGCAACTTGGCCAGCAAGCTCTTTCATTCCTTCTTTTCCTCGCTCTTTGCCTTGTTCTCAGAGATGATTTCCACCATTTTTTTGAACTGTTGGTTGGTCATGCTTTCTGGTTCATGCAGGATTGCGGTTGTATTTAAGTTAATTGCCTGAAAGAATAACTCAGGTGCGGGAGTGAGTGTCACGGCAATAGGGAAGTCAATCGTTTCTTTAACTTGGTTTAGTGAGAGGAGCATATCGGAACGCATTCGATTGTTGAGAACGAGAATAATCTGCTTTTCTTCTATACCTAGCTCAAGAAGGTTTTCGATCAATATTTTTGAATGGGCTATAGAGTTTGAAAAACCTTCTATGACGACCATAATTTGATCGCATTGGGGAAGCAGAGCTTGGCTTAAGGATGGTAGCCCTGCTCCAAAATCAGCGATAAGATAGTTTGTTATAGAACGAAGATGTGAAAAGATGGCTTTGGATTGTGAGATTGCATTGCTGAGTTTCATATCTTTTGGTTGCTCTGAAGCGGGCAATAATTGCAATCCAGAATCATGTTCAAGAAGAGCTTTTTTGACATCTTCTTCGGTAATTTTTTCAGGCGCATTTTTTAGAAGCTTTGTCGAACTATTGAGATCCCTAAGACCCAGGTTTCGCCCAATCGTTCCGGCTCCGGGTTTTAGCTCTACAACAACGGTTTCAGCACCTTTTTCTGAGCTAAAAAAACTACCGAGATTGAGAGCGATAGATGATAAGCCCAATCCACCACGCGCACTGATAACCCCAATTGTATAGGCACGTTGATCTGAGAGCACAGCTTGTTTTTTCTCTGGTTTTACCGAACGGGAAAGAAGAGCTCTAACATGTGCTTGAAGCTCAGTTGGATGAGTAGGTTTGGTTAGGTAGTCATCTGCACCAGCTTCAAAACCAGTTACCTTATCGTCCAGTTGGGATTTTGCTGTAAACATCAGGATTGGAATTCCCGCTGTTTCAGGATTTGCACGCAAACGTTTGGCAACTTCATAGCCATCCATATCTGGCATCATCACATCCAACAAAATCAGGTCAGGAGATTCTTCTGCTACTTTGGCCAGCCCTTGTTCTCCATTATTTGCTGCTGCAATTTCATACCCTTGTTTTTGGAGCATTAAACCAACAAGGCGGAGAGTATCGAGATCATCATCAATAATCAAAATTTTTTCAGTCATGGGTCCTTCCTTCACACAAATTGAGATACTCAAAGCATTATGGACGTTTATATAAAGTCTAGCATAAAGCTACCTTTACAGCAAGAATACCAAGTTCCTATCATTTGTTGAAAAGAGTATTTGGATTGATTTCTCCGATATTCTGATAAAAATCTTGCACAAAATACGCTATAATGAGAGGGCATGGGGATGACAGGCTTCGACGGAGGAGGCTGATCCCGAATTGCGAGCCGAGAGGCGCCGATGCTCGTAAACTCAGCGCAAAAATTAAGTGCCAAACGCACACCTTACGCTGCTATGCCCCTCGCTGCATAAGCGATAGTATAGTAGTCCGGTCTCAAAGCAGACCGCGTCCCCCTTTACCCTTCTCCGTTGGGTCATAGAATCGGGCGACGCAAAAGCGGAGTGCCACATACGACGCCGCTAAATATGTGAAAGAGGGCTTTCGGGTCCGAGTGGCTGACTGGAGAAATTTCCTGCTGATTGAGAATTCTCCAGTGACGTTCATCAATCAGCTACGCTCGTAGATATTCGAGGCTCGAATTTTTCGGACGCGGGTTCGATTCCCGCCATCTCCACAAGAAATGCTGCTCAGAAATGGGCGGCATTTTTTTATGTGTTCAGAAAAAATGTACTTCTAAGAAGAATATCTTTGCCTCTTTTGTGCTAAAATTGCAGAGTTAGTTTTTATACAGACAAAGGCTTTTCTTATGAGAATACTTGATAAAACACCGCTAATCGAAGAAGATGGATCAATCAGCTTTATTAATCGAATCAAAGGAACCTTGCAATATGGTTTTTCTTGGTATCCTAATTTGCAGATGCAGCAAAAAGCGATTGCTATCCTTGAAAAACAATTAAGCAAAAAGTTTACGCTGATTCGCAACCATACGCTGGAAAACTCAAAAATCACAATACCTATCATTTTGATCGGTCCACCCGGCGTTCAGGTTATTTTTGTAACCCATTTACATGGCACATTTCGTGCTAAAAACGATGCTTGGGGAACTGTTTCTGGCGGAACTTTCAAAGAAGCAGGCATAAATTTGCTCAAGCGCACAGCGCAACTTGGCAAAGCATTGGATATTTATCTCAAGCGTAAAGAATTTAAGTTGCCGAATGAGGTTGAGCCGATTCTTTTATCTGTTAATCCCGCACTGCATGTTTCTACCGTGCGCCCGATTGTGCGGATTGTGATGAGCGATGCTGTAGATCGCTTTGCCGCTTCTCTGGCACAAGAATCCCCTGTGATGAGCGTAGAAGTTGTTCATGAAATGGCTGAGTCGATTGTAAATCCTCGTCCACCCAAAGCACCAGAGCCACCTCCTCAACTAAAAAGCGCAGAACCCGGCGCTCCCCAAATTGCACAGACTCAAAGACCACGCAAAGTATCTCGCCCACCTGTAAAAAAAGCGCCTACTGATTATTTTGGAATGACAGGAAAACAACTTGCCGTTATCGGCGTGATGGGTGTTATTGTCGTTTGTCTTTTAATTGCCTTCATATTGGGCATTTTATTCTTTGCATAAACCTTTGCTCAAAGATATAAAGACCTTTTTTATTCTTTGTGGAATATTGGATTATTCTAAATAATGCCCTCCCCCTTCCTTTCTCTCATCATCCCTGCTTATAACGAAGAAAACCGCCTACCCCAGACATTGGAGCAGGTCTTTGCTTTTCTGGTAGGGGAAGACTATCTCTCTGAAGTGATTGTTGTTGAAAATGGTAGCACAGATAAAACTCTGGAATTAGCACAAAAGCTAAGTAAGAAATATGCCAATCTACGCGTTCTTCAAAATGAAAAAGCGGGGAAAGGACTCGCTGTCCAACGTGGGATGCTCGCAGCCAAAGGCGAATATCGTATCTTTTGCGACGCTGATCTCTCCATGCCCATTGAAGAAGTGAGCCGCTTTATCCCGCCTCATCTTGATACAGATATTGTCATTGCCTCGCGTGAAGTTAAAGGTGCAATCCGATACGATGAGCCAGAGTACCGTCACTTTACCGGGCGCATCTTCAACCTCCTCATCCGCTTGTTGGCACTCCCAAAACTCCACGATACCCAATGTGGTTTCAAAGGCTTCCGCGCTGAAATCGCCGAAGATCTCTTCCAATATCAAAGTATTGAAGGCTGGGCGTTCGACGTCGAAATCCTTTTCATCGCCAGAATGCGTGGCTATGAAATCACCGAACTCCCCATCCCCTGGTATTACAACGGGGAAAGTAAAATCAATGTTTTGCGTGATTCGTTTCGCATGTTTCTCGATTTAATCCAAATTCGCAAAAACGCCCGTCAGGGTCTTTATGGCTCGAAAAAAGTTTGATATTAGCACTCTTTCAAAATATCCAGACCTGAAAATTGAAAAAAGACTCTGGAAAAAAGGATGGAAAGATCTTGGGGGGATAGACGAAGCTGGGCGCGGCGCATTGGCAGGGCCGGTGTCTGCGGCAGTTGTTATCCTCCCCAACATCTCGGGACTCACGCGGATTTTGGCTGGTGTACGTGATTCCAAACAGATGACGGTAAATCAACGGAATCTCTTCGAGCCGCTCATTAAAGAAAT
Source organism: Anaerolineae bacterium (assembly GCA_018645405.1). Lineage (GTDB taxonomy): Bacteria > Chloroflexota > Anaerolineae > Anaerolineales > Villigracilaceae > Desulfolinea. The sequence goes on from JABGOQ010000038.1 coordinate 17,125, forward strand.
CTCGTTATCTTGGAGCGTGGGATTCGCCTCCCCAGCAGAAATCGACGAGATCGGCATCCTCCCAGCCACGCGACTGGCTGCTAAAAGAGCAGTAGAGAATTTATCTCTAAGACCTGCTTATCTGATCACCGATTATCTCAACCTCCCTGATATCGATATTCCACAAGAGAAATTCATTAAAGGCGATATGCGTTCGTTAACGATCGCATCTGCTTCAGTGTTGGCGAAAACTGCCCGAGACGCTGAGATGTGTCTTCTTGATGAGCAAGTTCCGGGCTACGAATTGTCCCGTCATAAGGGGTACGGAACCAGGCTACATCGGGAAGCAATCCAAAAATTGGGGAAGAGTTCCATCCACAGGCAGAGTTTCAAATTAAAGAAATAGCGTATTTGTGTCTGAAAAACTAAACCAAATCTCCCCTAAATCTAAACAACTTCTAAATATCTTTTTTCTATACTCTTGGCATAGAACGGGAAAACCTTATTCGTATCAACACCCTGTTCTTCAAAAGGAGCAAATCATGTTTAGCAAAAAACTTTCTTTAATCTTTATCACTCTCACGATTGGGCTTGCCGCTTGTGGCGTGCAACCTGTAGCTGAAAATACCGCTGTCGAGGTTGCGCAACCGCAAGCCTCTGCGCCAGTTTCTCAGGCGAGTGTACCTGTTGCGCAGACAGCACAGATCTCAACAACTACACAGGCTGATGCCTCCCTCAGCTATCCAATTGTGGATACCGATCAGGGCAATTGTTATGACGCCCAGAGCCAAGTCGCTTGCCCAGATGCGGGGATGTCTTTCGCCGGGCAGGATGCCCAATATAACGGAAGCCAGCCCAGTTACACGAATAATGGCGATGGAACCATCACGGATAACGTGACAGGGCTGATGTGGCAACAGGATCCCGGCGCAAAGATGACTTATAGTCAAGCTGTCGCTGGCGCATCGGACTTAACCTTGGCTGGCTACACGGACTGGAGGCTTGCATCCATCAAAGAGCTTTATTCGCTGATCCAGTTTGACGGGCTTGACCCGAGTGGTCCGGCTGCAACTGACTTGGTCCCATTCATTGATACTGACTATTTCAACTTTGAATATGGTGACGAGAGCGCGGGCGAACGTGTGATTGATTCGCAATGGGCGACCAGCACGAAATACGTTAGCACGACGATGAATGGCAGTGAAACCATGTTTGGTGTCAACTTTGCGGATGGGCGTATCAAAGGCTATGGCTTGGAGATGCGCGGAGGCGAAAAGAAATTCTTCGTGATCTATGTGCGGGGCAATACCGCTTACGGGCAAAATAATTTTGTAGATAATGCTGATAAAACAATCACCGATGAAGCAACTGGTTTAACTTGGATGCAAACAGATAGTGGTGTTGGCATGAATTGGGAAGCCGCGCTCAATTATTGTGAAAGCTTTGATTATGCTGGTTCAAGCGATTGGCGTTTGCCAAATGTGAAAGAATTGCAGAGCATCATTGATTACAGCCGTTCACCCGATACATCTAACTCAGCTGCGATTGACCCGATTTTCAATATTTCGAGCATCACGAACGAAGCTGGGCAGGTTGATTATCCCGCTTTTTGGAGCAGCACCACACATGCTAATTTGCGCTCTGGCGGGAACGCATCTTATGTCAATTTTGGTCGTTCGATGGGCAATATGAACGGTCAGTGGATGGATGTTCACGGTGCAGGCGCACAACGCAGCGACCCCAAAACGGGCAGCGAATCTGATTGGCCCACCGGCCACGGCCCCCAAGGCGATGCAATCCGCGTTGACAACTATGTCCGCTGTGTGACAGATAGCAATACCTCCGTAAATACGAACGGAAATCCATCTGCCATTACTGCTGGTAGCGAAAGCAATACCCAGCCTCCAAGTGGGCAAGAAGCTGGAGCACCGAATCAAGCTGATGGACAAGGGCGTCCCGAAATTGATTTGGCATCTGCCGCCGCTCAACTCGGCGTCACGGAAGATGCCCTCCGCGCAGCCCTTGGTCCTCCACCTCCTGATCTTGAAGCGGCTGCCGCTCAATTAGGTGTCTCTGTGCAAGATTTGATTGCTGCTTTGGGCATTCCCGTTGGTGGCCCGCCAAATAGTGGTGGGCAAGGACAACCACCATCGAATCAAAACTAAAATAATTCAGATTGACGAAAACGGGCTTCGCAAGAGAGACGGAACTAAAACGTCTAATTCCATTTGAGATTGAAATCACACTCTAATTCAACAAAGCCCCCGCTGGTTCAAGTATGACCAGCAGGGGCTTTTCTTTTGGGCAAATTGGAAGGTGGTTTATAATACTCCCATCTAGCAAACCATTATCAAGGACAGGGATTATGCCAATCACGCCCCAAGAATTTGTTGCCAAGTGGGAAAAAGTAGACCTGAAAGAACGCTCTTTCTACCAAGAACATTTTTTAGACCTGTGTCGTTTAGTCGGACATGACAGCCCAGCCATAGATGACCCAACAGGGAAAAATTTTTCTTTTGAAGCTGGAGCAGGTCGTGGCTTTGCGGATGTTTTCAAGCGTAGTTATTTTGCGTGGGAATACAAGGGGAAACATAAAGATTTTAACGGAGCTTATGACCAGCTTTTGCGCTATCGTGAAGACCTGCAAAACCCGCCGCTGCTAATCGTCTCTGATGCAACCCTAATCCGAATACATACTAACTTCACAAACACGGTCAAGAAAACTTATGAACTCCCCATAGAAAGTTTGCTTGACCCTGAAAACCTTGCCATTCTCAAAGCTGCTTTCTTTGAACCCACCAGACTGAAAGCACCAGAGACCCCCGAAATGGTGACAGAGAAAGCTGCCCGTGAATTTGCACGATTAGCGGAGCAACTTCGCAAATACGGCGAAGACCCCACCCAAATCGGGCATTTTCTCATTCGCTTGCTTTTTTGCCTTTTTGCGGAAGATGTAGGTTTGCTCCCCCGTGACCTGTTTACACGATTAGTTGCACGCACACGCCGAAATTCAGGAGTGTTCAAAGGGCAGTTACAAAGTCTGTTCGGCGCAATGGCGACTGGTGGCTGGTTTGGCGAGCATGAAATTACCCATTTCAACGGTGGTTTATTCGATGATGATTTTGTCTTAGAGCTTGATAGCGAAGGGATTGAAATCCTTGTCAGTGTCAGCGGTTTGGATTGGTCAAGCATTGAACCGTCCATTTTGGGCACACTCTTTGAACGCTCGCTAGACCCGAATAAGCGTTCCCAACTTGGCGCACATTACACCAGCCGAGACGATATTCTGCTTATCGTTGAACCTGTCCTGATGCAACCCTTGCGCCGAAGGTGGGAAAGCGTGCAGGAAGAAGCCCGTGCCATAGCCGCCGAACGTGACGCCGCATCGACCCCGCAAAAGACCCGCAACCGTGAAAGAGATTTGGCAAACCTGCTCGAAGCTTTTGCCGTTGAAATCCGTGAAATGCGTGTCCTTGACCCTGCTTGTGGTTCTGGCAATTTTCTCTATGTTGCCTTGCGCCAACTGCTTGACCTATGGAAAGAAGTTTCCACCCTTGCCAGTGAATTGGGCTTGCCCCATCTTTTGCCCACGTCCGCACCATCCCCCGAACAGCTTTTCGGTATCGAAATCAACGAATACGCCCACGAACTCGCCCAAGCCACCATCTGGATTGGGTATATTCAATGGTTGCGTGAAAACGGTTTTGGACAACCCGCCCCGCCGATTTTGAAAGCCCTTGATAATATCAAAAATATGGACGCCATCCTTACCTATGATGAAGCGGGCAACCCCATCGAACCCGAATGGCAAAAAGCCGATGTGATTATCGGCAACCCGCCGTTTTTGGGCGGTAAAAAAATGCGTACTGAATTGGGCGATAATTATTCAGATAAACTCTTTGAACTTTATCGGGGAAAAGTAGCTCCTTCAGCAGATTTGGTCTGCTATTGGTTCGAGCGCACGAGAAGTTATATTGAACAAAATCAAATAAAACGTGCTGGACTACTAGCAACAAACTCAATTCGTAGTGGAAAAAGCAGACTAGTTCTTGAAAACCTAAAGAAAACAGGTGATATTTTCATGGCATGGGATGATAAGCCTTGGGTTTTAGATGGAGCCTCTGTAAATATCTCTATCATTGGGTTTGACAATGGTTCAGAAAATTACAAGTCACTTAATAACTCACAAGTAGATAATATAAATTCAAATTTGACGGCTGAAATCAATCTAACAAAAGCAAAAAAACTTCCTGAAAACTCAGGTATTTGTCTTCGTGCAAATGAAAAAGGGGGGAGTTTTGATATTGAATATGATGAAGCACAGAAAATGCTCAATGCTCCAATCAATGTAAATGGTCGAAATAACTCAGATGTTTTATTCCCTTGGATCGGTGGAATGGATGTTGTTCGTGGAAATAGAAACAAGTGGATAATAGATTTTGGATTTGAAACAAGCCAAGAAGAAGCATCCCTATACGAAGCCCCCTTTGCTTATGCGGAGAAGCATATAAAACCTGACAGACAAAAAAATCGAGTGGAAAGACTAAGAAATAAATGGTGGCTACATCGAGTTCCAGCACCTGCAATGCGAAAAAAAATATTAGAACATTCAAGGTATCTTGTAAGCCCAATAACAGCAAAACACCGAGTATTTATTTGGGTTAATAACCCTACAATACCAGATATTACATTAGCTGTTTTTGCATCGGATACGGATTATTTTTTTGGCATCTTGCATTCATCAATCCATGAAATTTGGTCGTTAGCTACAGGAACAAGATTAGAAGATCGACCACGCTACACTCCGACAACAACTTTTGAAACCTTCCCCTTCCCGTGGAAACCCGCCCAAGAACCGCAAGACGACCCGCTCGTCCTTGCTATTGCAGAAGCCGCCGCAGCACTCAACGAAAAGCGTGAACGCTGGCTCAATCCCGAAGGTGCAGACGAGAAAGAGCTAAAGAAACGCACCCTTACCAATCTCTACAACCAACGCCCCACATGGCTAGACCTTGCCCACAAAAAACTTGATAAAGCCGTCTATGCCGCCTATGGTTGGGCATATCCCCTAAGCGATGAAGAAATCCTTGAAAGGTTGCTTGCCTTGAATTTGGAAAGGGCAGGGGCATAATGCTATGTTAATCAATCAAACACTTGGAAAACTCACGCCTGCACATCCTGACATCTTGCCTATTTTGGAAGAAATCAGAGAGAAGTACCAAATTCCTGAAATTTCCTCAACTGATAACGAGATGCAAATCTTACTTCGGCACGAATTGGAATTTGACTGGAAAGCTATCCACGCAGAAATTCAAAACAAGCTAAAAGACCTTCCCGATTTTATACCCGAAGGTACTAAAAAGATTTACGATGAAGTCAAAACATATCCAGAAAAAAAAGACGTAAAAGACCCCGATTTAGAGAAGGTATCAGAAAAATTCAGAGATAATTTCTATGTACTCATGGATATGCTGTATGAGATACTTTTGCCTACTATTGAAGCACTCGACAATGTAATTCATATTATTGCTGACCTTTGCGTAGAGTATCTTATTACAGGAGAAGCAAGAGAAATTCCCGAAGATTGGTTTGTTGCAATCAATGTCATAAATAGCTTTGGGGAAAAAACTCTGGTAATGCAAGTCAACGAATTAGCAGACCCAGATGAAGCTGCCGAGCTATTCAAAAAGAAGTTTAGAAAAACCTTTGGGAAACAGAAAAGAAAACTAACTGAACAACACGTAAAAACCGCTGATTACTTACGCATGAAATGGGAAGGAAAACCTTACCTGTATATTCTCGAAGAAATGGAATTAAGAGACCCTGAAGAATACGAGAATTTGACTAACAAAAGACACCCCCAAACGTTACGAAAGAAAAATGATGCACTGAGACAACGTTTTCACAGAATGAATAAGGTGTTAGACGAAACCCTTTTGTGACAACAAAGAGCGTTTTTTTGTCACATACTCAGTAAGCCCTTTTGATTTAATCCGAACCATGATGAGTTCGGATTTTTTCTTTGAGTATGAGTACATCCCATCAACTGATGCAGAAGAACAACTTGTGCAGGTCTGGGATATTATCTTTGCCCTGATTGTGGAAGAAATCCAAGCCGAAAACCAAGAAATACTAGACGATTTGGAGAGTGAAACATGCTAGACACAATTAGAGTGAAATACCCAATTGCCCCAACAGATGAGCAACTTCTGCACTGGTCAAAAACGACCACAGAAACCCCAACGGGAATACGGAAGAAGTATTACTACAATTACGAGCTAGACGAAGTAATGCTCAAATTCACCTATCTACCCGCTGATTACACAGGCAAGCCCCTTTTGTCGTTGGAATTATCCTTACCGAAACTTTTATTTGGCAATAACTATCAAATGATTTTAGGGGTAAAAAGCACTATTGAGATGGGCAACTATTTATTGAAAGACATCCCCCATGTTCCCACCTTAGACCTTGCCGAAGGCATCCTAATCCGCTTAGATATGTGTTGCAACTACCAAGTCGGGGATTTGGTAGACGACTATATCAAGGCTTTGGGATATTTAGATTATCCCCACAGGCGCACAAAATATCATCGTCAAGAAGGAGTTGAATTCAAGGCAAAACATAAAACCTTGAAATTCTACAACAAAGAGAGAGAGAGCCGCAGGCAGGAAGCAGCGGGGATATTGCGCCAAGAAATAACCTTGATGAACCCGAAAGACATACAGAAATTGGTAGACACTAAAACCCCACGCTTGACCGACATCACAAAAGAGTTTGTCATTGAGCAATTAGAAAATGACCTTGCAAAATTGCGCCTACTTGGTAACTCAATTCTCACTTACGAAAAAGCTCGAAAAGAATTATGTCATGCTCATGGTGAGTTAGCAGGCATGTATTACTATGCCTTCCTAATCAGCAAGATGGATAATTCCAAGAAAGAGATTGCCGCCGATACGAAATTACATCCCCGTAGCATTGACCGCAAACTCAGAAAGGTTGTTGATGTTGGCATTCCTCTAACCTTGACTGAAAAAGACGAGCCTTTACCGCCTTTAGAAATCAAACTCTGATGACCAATAATTCAACTATATTTATTCCTACTGTCTCAAAGTCCCTACTAATAGTCTTGGGGACTTCTCCAAAATCAGCCCTTTTTTGGGCTATGGAAAGTGCCGCCCTATGGAAAACAAAAGCACGTTTCCCACAGGGCTTGGACAACAAAAGCGTGTTGACCACACTTCCCACAACCCCTGTCACGGTGGCTCTTTTTTCTCTTGCGAGCGAGCCACTTGGAGCAAAAAAGGTGCTGAGTTCTTTTGCTGGCAAGACGGCTGTTGCGCCGTGTGTGATGCGCCCCTGCAAAGCAGGGTTCCCATCACACCCCCAGCGCAATCACAGCCCACTCCTTACGCCAGCGTACGTCCGGCGGTGCTCCTCACGTCCGCTCCGTTCGGGCGTGCGCTCGCTGAAGGAGTTTCTTTGTGCTAAAATGCTGACCATTGAATCTGGAACAGGGAGCAAATGATGAAAATCGCAATCTATGCACGAGTGAGTACAGAAACTCAAGCGAAGGAAGGCACGATCAATTCCCAGCTTGAAGCCTTGCGGGAGTACGCCCAAGCGAATGACCTAATCATCACCCACGAATGTATTGATAACGGGGTGAGTGGCTCAACCTTAGAGCGTGATGGGCTTGATGAGCTTAGAGATTTAGCCCTAGCGGGAGAAGTAGAAGGGGTTTTGGCTTTGTCCCCTGACAGGTTATCCCGCAATCAATTTGACCAAATGGTCTTGATGAAAGAATTCAAGAAGCGCAATATAAAAATCTTCTTCACTAATCAGCAATTTGAAGATACCCCTGCAGGTAATTTGATGCTCCAAATTCAAGGGGCTATCTCTGAATATGAGCGAGCAACCATCCGTGATAGGATGCGCAGGGGTATAAAACACGCTGTAAAAAAGGGGCAAGTCTTAGGTGGCAAAGCACCTTATGGTTATAAATTCATTCGTAAAACCGAAACCACTCTTGCACATTGGGAAGTAAACGAATCTGAAGCAGAGATAGTTCGAATGGTTTTTGATTTATACGTTAACAAAAGCATGAAGGGAACAGCTATTGCACGTCATCTTACCGAGCAAAGAATATCAACACGTTCTGGCGCTAAATGGTGGAGTTCTGTAATTTACCCTATGCTGAAAAATGAGAGCTATATAGGCTTGGCACAAATGTATAAAACAAAGAGTGTAAAACCAAAAAATAATCCAAAACATAGTAAGAGAAACAGAATAAAGAAGACCGCAAGACAATACAATCCTATTGAAGAAAGAATTGGTGTCCCTGTCCCGCCATTGATTGACCGTGCTACATGGGAAGTCGCTCAAGAACTTTTGAAAAAGAATGCCTACCGTTCCCGCCGTAACAATAATGTGAACAAATATCTTTTGCGGGGGCTAGTGGTTTGTGGTGAGTGTGGCAGTATGTGTCCTGGCTATGTTAGCAATAAGAAAACTTATTATAGTTGCGGAGCAAAACGAAACAAGAACATCGCAACAAAGCCCCATGATGATATTCGAATAGTTACACGTCAAAAACCTTTTGATGAAAAGGTCTGGCAAGGGTTGACTGAATTTTTACAAGACCCTGAAAACCTGCAAATACAGATTGAAAAGCGATTGCCTAAAGCAAGCAGAGTTTCCAAAGTTGCGAAAGATACACAGAGCAAGATTGAGAAGAAACTCGAAAAACTAGACATGCAAGAGAAACGCATCCTTGATGCTTACCGTGAAGAAATCATTGACCTTGAAGAACTGCGAGAGCAGAAAAGTAAGATTGGGTATGTACAGAAAAGTGTGTAAATGGCTCAAATTGGGCACCGGTCTTCAAA
>JABGOQ010000065.1 GCA_018645405.1 Anaerolineae bacterium
GTGATATTTACATCGGAAGGTACGTGGGGAGACCTGCTACCGTTGCCCAGGCAGCTTTCTGGAAGATGATCGAAAATCTGCAACCCGAATCCATCTGCGGCCCCGGCTCTGAAACTTTGGTATTTGAGTAAAGAACGATAAGTGTTCCTTATAAGTTACATTGCGTAGCATTTACTGTTACATAGTTCACTGTATAAGAGCCAGATAAGACATTAATATTATGAAAAATAGATAAGAAAAAATCTATACTTTATTTAGAGGAGATATACCAAATGCCCCATAAAAAAACTTCAACTTGGTCCTCGATTGGGTTGATAGTCGCAGCAGTATTTGTTGTGACTGGCTTATTGCTTAACGGCAATGTATCAGCCCAAACGCCTACACTTGCAGAAGAAAGTGTGCAGTTCCTTGCCCCCAACACGGTCACCGAGACAATACCACAGCAAGGTGTAGATTTTTCCCTACCTCCAGGTGGGGGAGTTGATCATGGCGTTTTTGAGATTTTACAACAAGATTTTGAAACACCCCAAGAACTAACAAAAGCATGTCTAAGCTGCCATCTCGACTCGGCAACAGAAATCATGCACACAACCCACTGGACATGGGAATATGTTAATGAAACAACCGGTCAGACTATAGGCAAAAAGAATGAACTTAATAATTTCTGTGTTGCCACGAGTTCGAATGAACCGCGTTGCACAAGTTGCCATGTTGGTTACGGCTGGAAAGATGATAGCTTCAATTTCTCCGCCCAAGAAAACGTAGATTGTCTTATCTGCCACGACACAACTGGCACTTACAAGAAACCAGGTATCGCCGCAGGGCTCCCCGCTGGATATACTGGCAATGAAGCCTTAGATGCAGAGCCAGTTGACCTCGCATATGTAGCTCATAATATCGGCGCACCCAGCCGCACAAATTGTTTGGTTTGCCACGCTTATGGTGGTGGTGGAGACGCAGTGAAACATGGTGATATAGATAGCTCGCTTAAAGAACCTGAATTCGCTCTCGATGTACACATGGACGCAAAAGGACTGAATTTCTCTTGCCAAGAATGTCATATTACCGAAGACCATGCAGTAAGTGGTAGTCGCTACGAACATGATGAAAATGTAAAAAGCTGTGCAGACTGCCACGATGCAGACCCACACGAAGATAAACTTCTCAACACCCACGCAGCAACACTTGCTTGTCAGAGTTGTCATATTCCCGAATTTGCTCGCGGCGGACTTGCCACCAAAATGACTTGGAATTGGTCAACTGCCGGTCAGTTTACTGATGCCGGAGAGAAGATTAGCACCGAAGACTACAACACCTTAAAAGGCGATTTTACTTGGGGCGAAAATGTTGTTCCTGATTATCTTTGGTTCAATGGCACAGCCGAATACGTCTTGGTTAGCGATACGATTGACCCAAGCCAGGTTGTTTCAGTAAACAGCTTTATAGGCGATATCAACGATCCCAACGCCAAAATCTGGCCCGTCAAACGCTTTACAGGCAAACAACCCTACGATTCGGTAAATAACGTTCTTGCAATTCCTCACCTCTTTGGTTCAGATGATGCCGCATATTGGAAGAGTTTTGACTGGAACACAGCCATTGCCGCAGGCATGGAAAGCGTTGGCGCCGATTATAGCGGTGAATACGACTTCGTCGAAACCGAATTCTTCTGGCCCATCACCCATATGGTTGCCCCTGCTGAAGAAGCCATACAATGCCAAGAATGTCACAACCCAGACAATGAACGTATTGATTTCTTAGCTCTTGGATACGACGAAAAAAGAGTAGACACTCTCACTTGGGACCTTGATGAATACCCAAGCCCATCCACCTCCCAATCCAACTTAGACGAATTGGTAGCATACCCCATTCAAAGCAACGATTGGATGCTCTGGTTAGTTGGCATTGTTGCGGTTATTGGCTTCTTTGAAGTCGCCGGAACTCGCCACATAATACGAAGGGAAGAACATGATGACTAAAAAAACAAATAATACCTGTAATACTTGCATAAGTGACATCACTCGCCGAGACTTTCTAAAAGTAACCGGTGCCATAACAGGCGGTCTCACAGCCGCTGGAGCATTAACCAATAATGCGTTGGCTTCATCTAGCGATCGTGACATCCCCCTGGAAGATCAAAAAGCTCTACTATATGATGCCACCTACTGTGTTGGCTGTAGGGAGTGTGAACTTGCCTGTAAAGAAGATAATCACCTCAAAGAAGAAGATGTAGACGATCTTTCTGGCAATACTTTTACGCTCATCAAACTTTACCAGAGTGAAGATGGGACAGAATCATCCTTCCGCAAATATCAGTGTATGCACTGCGTAGAACCTGCCTGTGTAATCTCCTGCCCTGTAGGCGCACTAGAAAAATCAGATGAGGGCCCCGTTCTCTACGAACCTCTTAAATGTATCGGTTGCCGCTATTGCATGCAGGCTTGCCCTTACGGTGTTCCTGCCTACGATTGGTCGGAATCTTATCCGCTCATCGCCAAATGCGATCTTTGCTACGATCGCACCGATGGCCCCGCCTGCGCAACAGCCTGTACACCTGGTGCGTTAATTTCAGGCACTCGCGGAGAATTACTCAAAATCGCAAAAGAAAGAATTGCTGAAAACCCTGGTAAATACTACGACGATCGCGTTTTTGGTGAGCATGATGGTGGAGGCACTTCATTCCTAATTCTCTCAGGAGTGGCCTTTGACAAAATCGGATTACCTCCCCTAAGTGAAGATTCAATTCCCGATTATGGTCATACTGCTACGAAAGCAGTGCCCTATATCTTTGGTGGCGCAGCCGGTTTCATGGCACTTGCCTACAGAGCAACTATGACTGCAGAAGAAAGACAAGAGCTTGGCAAAAAGCATAGTGAAGAAAAAGGAGAAACAGCATGACAACAATTACTATTCCTAGAATAAAGAAAGAAATCCCTCTTTCTATTCTTCTTCTCGCTATTGTAGCCTTACTTGGCATCTTCGCCATGGGAACTCGCTGGATATACGGGCTTGGTGTTGTTACTAACCTCGCAGACACACGCCCTTGGGGGCTGTGGATCAGCTTTGACCTCGCAGTCATGGCGTTTTCTGGTTCGGCATTCAGTATAGCGGCATTAACACACATGTTCCGCCGCTATAAATATCATAATATTGCCCGTGTGGCATTAATCAGTGGTTTTGTAGGCTATATCTCTGCCGCTGCCGCTCTCACCGTAGAGCTAGGCAGACCAGAACGCCTCTGGCACTATTTTTTCTACTGGAATACACACTCCCCTCTTTTTGAAGTCGGCATGTGTGTAATCACCTACCTTTTAATTCTAACTCTTGAGTTCCTCCCCATACTGCTTAAAAAACTGGAGTGGCACGCCATGATGAAGGGAATACATTTTTTTGAAATCCCCATCGTAGCCGCGGGCATTATTCTCTCCTCAGGGCACCAATCGTCACTAGGGTCAATATCCCTTGCCCTGCCCTTAAAGCTGCACCCACTTTGGTACTCGCCCACGCTTCCCATCGTCTTCTTCATCTCAGCCCTAACAGCAGGTTTTGCTATGGCGATTTTAGTAGGCTTGTTGGGGCTTCGCTTCTTTGATGATTGGAACTTCAAAAAAGGTGTTTTTTCAGGCCTAGGAAGATATCTTCTCATAGCTCTAAGCATCACGCTCGTACTCAAATTGGGAGAACTAGTCTATGCTGGTGAATTTAACCTAATTTTTGAAAACAGCTATCAGAGCATTATGTTCATCATAGAAAATATACTGTATATAGCCCCCATCATCATTTTGCTCATCCCCAAACTCAATAAGAGCCATCCATGGATTTTCAGAGCAGGCTATCTAGCAGTTGGTGGATTAGTTATGCACCGTTTCAACGTCAGCTTTGTCGGGCTGGCGGGCGCAAAATACTTCCCAACCTGGCAAGAACTCCTCAGCACAGCCGGATTAGCCTCTATTGGCATCATCATCTTTTGGGTAATTGCCAGCAATATCCCCTTAATGGAAGAAGAACACTAAAAGAAAATCTGTAAAATCAAAAAAGCTGACCGCTAAATTGGCGGTCAGCTTTTTTGATTTTACAGAGAGTGTTTCTCTTTTTATTTATATTGGATGAAAAACAGCATACCGCTCTTGCATTAGCTTGGTTACCGTTAAAAAGCATCTTTCTGACAAGCGGTTTCATCACGATCCCGTTTACGCCAGAAAGATGTTTGGGAGCAGAACGCAAGTTCAAATCACGAGCGATACACTATATCGCTTCCACAGGAGCTTCGTCTTCAGCCAGTGCTTCTTCCATCTCTTTCAAGATAGCTTCACGCAATCTCGATTCATCTTCTGAACCATAGTCTCTCAAAAGTCGCGGGTAAACATTGACAGGGTAATCATATTCGCCGAGGACAATGTCATCCCCAGTTTTCTGAGATTCCTTCTTGGATGCGAGTTCTTTGGCGGCATTTTTATCAGCCACTGCTTCAGCTTTCACCCACAATACCATAAATGCCACACCCCCAAGAAACCAGACCCATCCGGGCAAAGGTGAAACATAAGCAACCAACACTGCGACATACATGGTTAACGTAGCAGCCCACCATCCATATTTACGAATATTCTTCAACATTTCTGCCTCCTTTCACTTCCTTTTCAGGTAAGCGAATGATTTATTTGAGTGTTATTTTCACCCTTAATATAACAAAAGCAGACATGGGAAGTAAATTCGGAAAACCACCCATTTTTTAGAAGAAATTTATGGGGCGTATCCCCCATATCCAAAAGAAAAACTTCCGAAGTTACTATAACTTCGGAAGTCTGAAAAAATAAGAACAGAGAATATCACGCCTTAATAATTCCCTTTCGAATCGCGTATCGCACTAATTCAGCACGAGAGTGTAAGCTCAATTTACGCATGATATTCTCACGATGGCGTGCTACTGTTTTGGGGCTGATGACCAACTCCCTACCTATGGCTTCGTTGCTTTCTCCTTCAGCAAGGTGAGTCAATACTTCATTTTCCCGTATTGTCAGGTTATTCTCTTTCTTTTCCGTTTTGTTTGCTGGATCTCCTCTAAGATAATCTCGTACTAGGAATTTTGCCATTGTAGGGTACAGATAAACTTCGCCATTTGCCGCAGTGCGGATAGCGGTCAGCAATTCTTCTGGCGCAGCTCGCTTAGGAACATACCCCGATGCGCCAGCCTCCAGCATCTTGAAGAAATATTCTTCATCTTCATGAATAGTCAATGCGATAATCGCCATCTCAGGGAATTTGGCTTTTATTATCTGCGTGGTTTTTATCCCCGATTGGTCAGGTAAGCCAATATCCATCAGGATCACATCAGGGCGGAGTTTTTCGGCAGCGGCGATTGCTTCCACCGATGTTCCCGCTTCGCCGAGAATATCAACATCGCTTTCTGTTGCCAGCAACATTCGTAACCCAGAGCGGACAACGGCGTGATCGTCTACGAGCAGTAGGCGAATTGTCATAATGACTCCTTCATATGTATAGGGCAATAGGGGATAAGAATTTCAAGTACGGCACCTTTGCCCGGCGTGGAGTATATGTAAAATTCCCCATTCAGCAAAGTTGTGCGCTCCTGCATACCAATCAAGCCCCAGGATCTTTTTTTTCTATAAAGTTTGGTATCAAACCCATGCCCATTATCTTCTACTGCAATACGAATTTCTTCTTTTTCAAAGGTGATCGATATCTGAACATGAGTTGCGTTAGCATGTTTTGATACATTAGTGAGTGCTTCCTGTAAAATGCGAAAGATGCTCGTGCCATATTCAGGACAGATTACCTTTTCCTCTCCTAAAACTTTGATCTCTATGTCTAAATCTGTACGTGTCATTAAATCGTTTGTATACCATCGTAACGTAGCAAGAAGCCCAAGGTCGTCCAAATGAGATGGGCGTAAATCCGAAATAAGGTGCTGGAGTTCTTCTAGGGAGCCAGCAGTGAGTGCTTCGAGCTGTCTCAAAGTATTCAAAATTTGAGCATGATCATAATTATTGCTTAACGATGTAGATATGCCTCGCAATCCCATGCCAATGGCTGTAAGCGTCTGTCCTGTTTCATCATGCAGGTCACGGGCAATACGCTGACGTTCAGATTCTTGGGCTTCCACAATCTGTCGAAAAAGCTCCCCTTTTAAAGTTTCTTTCTGTTGTGCCTCTTCAAGACGGGCTTTCTGTAATTCCTTTATTTTTTCTTCGGCTTCAACCTGAAAAGCGTGTAAAAAACGAATGATAAAAACGGAAATAACAACAGCCATTAGAGCACGGAATAGTTGAATAGAAAAACCGAAAAATGCTAAAAAGACTTCCTGATTAATAATTGTAGAGGGAGGAAAGAGAGTCTTCCTGACGAAAACCTGCCCCACAATGGCATAAAAAATAAAAGCCAGTGCTGTCCACAAAGCATCTCGTTCAAAACGAACCAAACCAGAGTGTCGATAGGATCGCTGTTGTGCTAATAAACCAAAGGCGGCTAGCAAGCCTCCCGGAACAGCCAATATATAGCGCGTCCACACATCTACAACATCCCACACTTCTTCGGGAAGGTAGTTATCACGAAAAAATGCCAACCCCAAAATCCAGATAACCAGAAGTCCAATAGGCACCAAAGAAATTATCCGTTTTGAAGTCTCAGAATAAGCCAACAAATAGACACCAAACAAGATCAAAGAAAGAAGGGAAATTGCCAAAAGACCGATGCGTATATATTCGGGGATGGATGGTTGCGTAAATCCCAGTTTTTGTTCCATCCCTTCAAGCATCTCTACCCACGCATGGATACCGTGCACAATACCAAATCCAGCCAAGGGGCGCAGAGCCTTGCGCAAGCGCAAATCGGATGCTCGGTTTCCTTCCAGCATAACCAGTAGACCCATGCTGAAAAATGCTAAACCGCAGATAAAACAGATAATGCAAACGAAGGGTAAATTTGTCATCAGGTTGGGTTCCAAATTATTTCTCAGAATATAGCAAGATTATTTTACAACCGACTCTAAGTCCTATCATACGGACTTTTTACCGTGACGTATAGTAATTTATGTCACAACTGTTCATGGAACACGGCAAAAGCATCCTTGTTTTGAGATTGCGTGTCGTTAATAAGCAATTTCTTGGTAAAAGACTTGGCACTTATCCCGCTTACGCCACGAAAATGCTTGGATGCAGTCCCCAAGTCCAAAACACGCGTGGAGCGGTTTTCTATCCCATCCCAAAAACTTTAGAAATCTTACATCTTATACCTTCTTGAAGCACAGATTTTTTATTCCTATGCTCTAGCCGCTGTCCCCAGCGGCGATTTATGAGAAACCCTGCTTCAAATAGGGTGGCTAAAGTAATGAAAGAATATGGCTGTTTTCACTGGCAATAAGCTCTCTCAAACTCATATAAGTTTACGTGAAAGGCATTTTTTCTTCCATTATGTTTTCTTATAGCCATCTATAGGAAAACATAATATCATTTGTGATTTATCTTACTATCTAAATTTTCGCAGGAATAGTAAAGTGGAAATGTAATCAAGCAATCTATTGAGAATGCAATATGAGCGAATACGAATTTTCAAAATTAGAAGAATTAGCCCGCAAACAAGCAGCGCTTTGCAAGGTTTTTGGCAGCACGCGGCGTGTATTGATTATTTGGATACTAGCCGATGAGGAGAAAACCGTAACAGAGATTGCCAGATCAGTTGGCTCCTCTATGCAAAGTACCTCGCAACACTTGCGTTTGATGAAAGATAAAGGTGTTTTGACCTCTCGTAAAGATGGTCAGGCTGTCCTTTATCGGATTGCTGAAAATGAATTGATGCAAAGCTGCACAATTTTGAAACAAAGCCCTCTGCCAGAAAAGCAAGGGCATGACGAGAAGCCTCTTGGCTCAAAAAAACATATTTA
The DNA here is from genome assembly GCA_018645405.1 of Anaerolineae bacterium. GTDB lineage: Bacteria > Chloroflexota > Anaerolineae > Anaerolineales > Villigracilaceae > Desulfolinea. The sequence continues at coordinate 7,898 of JABGOQ010000065.1, forward strand.
GATAAGGAGAAATCTGATGACTGACTTAACAACCCTGACCGCTGCAAAAACTGTTGACGCTCGTGCCATGTCCTGCCCGGGACCTTTGCTCGAGGCAAAAAAGAGCATTGGCTCTGTGCAAATTGGCGAAGTGCTAGAAATTTGGGCAGGTGACCCCCAAACCAAAAATGATATGCCGCGCTGGTGCAAAAAAGTCGGGCATGACTATTTGGGCGATCTTGTCGCCGATGGTTATGAGCGACTATTCCTTAAACGGCTGAAATAACGATTTCTAAAGGTGAATGACTTGCAGAACCTAAACCTGACAGGTCTTTGAGACCTGTCAGGTTTCCCCGAACTAAGGACAATCTTATGGCAGAAAACCCTACAAGACACAATCCCAAAATATTGATTTTGGCGACCATATCAGGAGGCTACGCAGGCGCGGATTCTGTCGGACAGTTACATACCGACTATCCGACCAATACTTATATCTTGCCTGTATTATGCCCCTGTATGTTCCCCGAAGAATTTTATCTGCGCTGCTTTGAGCAGGGCATTGACGCAATTTTAGTTATGTACAGCGGCACCGATAGCCCCTATAAAGGTGGTCCAGAACGAACTGCCGTGCTGGTTAACCAAACTTATCCACTAATGAAAGAGCGCGGCATCGACACTCGTCGTTTACGACTAGCGGCGATTTGTACCGTTTGCACCAAACCTTTCCTGAAGGAAGTGAAACAAATGGATACACTCCTCAACGGAATCGGTTTTGTCCGCAACGAAATGAGCATCCCAGAGGCGGTGCAATGATGGAGAAACTCTTGAATACACTAAAAATTGACGCTCTGGTGGTTGGCGGTGGGATTGCAGGAATGCAATCTGCATTAGACCTTGCAGATCAAGGCTATCAAGTTGCGATGGTGGAGAAAGAAGCCAGCATCGGCGGCAAGATGATCGCCCTGAGCAAGGTTTTTCCCACGCTCGATTGCTGTAGCTGCATCACGACCCCAAAAATGTCTGCTGTAGCCCACCACGAGAATATCCACCTTTTTACTTATTGCGAAGTACAAGAGGTGGAAGAAAATGGCTATGGCTTTAAGACCACCGTTTTGCAAAAACCACGCTACCTAGATGCAGATGCTTGCACAGGTTGTCGGATGTGCGAATATGCCTGCCCGATTGACCTTCGCAACCCCTTTGATCTGAATATGGGCGCAACCCGCGCGGTGCGCGTTCCCTTCTCGACAGCCGTTCCGCAAATTGCTGTTATGGATATGGAAAACTGCATCCTGTGCGGTAAATGCGAAAAAGCCTGCCCAGTGGGATGTATAGATTTTAGTCAGCAGCCCAAACTCTTCACACTTCAAACAGACACAGTCATCCTGGCAACGGGATTTGAGACCACGCCCCGCAACGCCAAGAAAGAATATGGCGCGGGCAAATCGCATAACGTAATCGACGGGCTAATGATGGAACGTCTGCTTGCGCCGACCGGTCCCTACGGGCGGATTCTGCGCCCCGGCGATGGCAAAGAACCCGACTCGATTGCCTACGTGCAGTGTGCTGGGTCACGCGACCAAACTTTGGGTGTGGAGTATTGCTCCCGCGTCTGCTGCATGTACGCAATTAAGCAGGCGATGCTCATCTCTGGCTCATTACCGCTTGCGGATATCACTATCTACTATATGGACATTCGTGCATTTGGTAAAGGATATGAGCAATTCTTCCAGACCGCCAAAGCGATGGGCGTGGAATTTGTGCGCGGCAAAGTGGCACAAATCACACAGGACGAACATCAAAACCCGGTTGTGAAGTTAGAAGCGATAGACAACGGCGCGAAAATTGTCGACCGAACGCACGATATGGTCGTCCTTTCCGTTGGCATGTTACCGAGCTACGACACCGTGCCCGTTTATCTTATCCCTGCTGGGGATGATGGTTTTATTTACGTCCCAGAGCCAAATTCCGCTCCTTGCGTGACCGACCGCGAAGGTATCTTCGTGACCGGCGCAGCGGCGGGACCGATGGACATCGTTGACAGCATCGTAATGGCTGGAGCCGCGGCAATGGAATCAGCGGCGTATATGGCTGAAAAACGGGAGCAAGCTGAAGTCTCCGAGCGAGCCGAAGAACCAGAAATGGAGGTGGCGCATGTCTGAATCCACCAATCCTAAGAAAAAAGAAGCAGAAAAAGACGAAGAAATCCGCATTGGCGTTTATACCTGTTATTGCGGAGGAAATATCAGCGACGTGGTTGATTGCGAACATGTCAAAAAAGTGATGAACGAGATGCCGAATGTGATCATCTCACGCACAGATATGTCGATGTGCTCCGATGCGGGGCAGGCGATAATTGAGAAAGACATCGCAGAAAAAGGCATCAATCGCGTCATTGTGGGGGCCTGCGCGCCCTCGTTGCACGAGCAAACTTTTCGCGGCACGGTGGCACGGGCAGGGCTGAACCCCTATCTTTATCACCACGTTGGTTTGCGTGAACAAGATAGCTGGGTTTCACATTGCGATTGCGATGGAGCGACCTGTAAAGCCCTGAACCTGATGTCAGCGGGCATCGCCAAAACTCGTTTACTTGAGCCGCTTGAACCAATCCGCTTGGAAGCGGAGAAGCACGCGCTGGTTATCGGCGGTGGTGTGGCGGGGTTACGCACTGCGCTCGATACAGCGCGGCGCGGCATTCGCGTCACCCTGATTGAAAAATCGCCTTTCCTGGGCGGACGCATGGCGCAACTTGCTAATATCTTCCCCACTGACGAAGGTGCCCAAGCTACGCTGGGAATGCTGATCCAAAAAGTAGTTTCACATCCCAAAATCACGTTTTTCACCCAAGCAGAAGTCACTGGCGTTTCAGGTTATGTCGGCGATTATCAGATCAAGATTTTGCAACAATCGCGCGGCGTTAGCGATGATATTGCCGAAGCCGTGCTGGATGCAAATATGCCAAAAGTCCCCGATGCCTTCAATTATGGATTGACCGAGCGCAAGGTGATTTATAAGGCGTACCCCGATTGCTACCCACCCACCCCCGCGGTGGATTGGGAGAATTACGATGGTGAGCCGATTGTCATCAAGGGCCAACCGACTACCTTTTATAACGAACCTAAGAATTTCGATTTGAAGGTCGGCGCAATCGTTGTGGCGACTGGATTTGCGCCCTACGAGCCGCGTGTTGGGGAATATGGATACAAGGAACTCCCCGAAGTTGTCACGCTCCCCCAACTGATTCGTCATTTGGCATTGGAGAAAACGACACGCACCCTGACTTGGGCTGGGCGCGCGGTAAACGACATCGCCCTGATCCATTGCGTGGGTAGTCGTGACACCGAAGGCGTTCACGAACCCCAAGCGGATGGGCAAGTCAACAATTATTGTTCCCGCGTTTGCTGCACCGCCACCTTGCACATGGCAAATGAACTGCGTGAACGCTTCCCCGATACAAATATCTACGATTTCTACGAAGATATCCGCACCTACGGACGTGGACATGAGACCTATTACCAAGAGGCTCTCGAAAATCAAGTGCGCTTCCTACGCTACCGTGGCATTGAGCGTCCCGAAGTGCTTGCCGCTCCTGATGGAGATACCCATCCCGTGCTGGTACGCGCCAAAGATAGCCTGTCTCGAGGCGAAGAAATGGAAGTAGCCGCCGATTTGGTCGTCTTGGCAGTCGGCATGATGCCCACGCAGGTCGATGAACTTGTGCAGATGCTCAAAATCTCACGCGGCGTAGATCGCTTCCTCGCAGAGGTACATCCCAAATTGCGACCAGTCGAAACAGCCGTCAATGGCGTAATTTTGGCTGGCACGGCGCAGGGACCGATGACTATTCAAGAAAGTGTTGCGGCGGCTTCGGCAGCAGCGGTGAAAGTTGCCGTTTTGCTCGGACAAGGCGAAGTGCAACTCGATCCCTTCGTAGCGTATGTTGACCCCGAAAAATGTGATGGAACTGGAGCTTGCATCGAAGTATGTAAGTATGAAGATGCAATTAGGATGGAGACGGTCACGGTCAACGGCAAAGATGTGAAACAAGCTGTTGTCACCCCTGCCAATTGTGCGGGATGCGGCAGTTGCGTCAGTGCCTGCCCAAATCGGGCAGTCGACATCCAAGGCTGGACATTGGACCAATATGATGCCATGGTCGATGCCATCGCACTCGATTTATGGGAATTGATGGAGGTGCCAGCATGAATAAAGTAGAAGCTCGCGCACACGCTGAAAAAATGAAACAATTGCGTAAAGAACATAGCGTGACTGTAAAGCGCACGCAGGTTTTGCTCAAAAAGCAGAAGCACATCCATCGCGAGATTTGTAAGGCAATTCGGGATACACCCAAGACTATCCCAGAAATTGCTGAGGTGATGGATATGCCTTCACACGAAGTGTTATGGCATATAACCGCCCTAAAAAAATATGACGTGGTCGCCGAAGAAGGCATGTGCGGCGAATATGTCTTATATACCCGTGCAGAGGAGAAAGCATAATGGCAACTCGAGTTGACCCTACTCTCCTGAAAGAATTGAAAAAATATGGCGCAGTCGGCGTTGAAAAATGCTTCAACTGCGGCAACTGTACCGCCATCTGTCCGCTCACCAGCGATGAATACGCTTTTCCACGCAATATGATTCGCATGGTGCAGATCGGGCATACAGAGCGGATGTCGCAAAGCCTCGATCCGTGGCTCTGCTATTACTGCGGCGATTGCTCGGAAACCTGCCCGAAAGGCGCAGAACCCGGCGAAACAATGATGGCTGCCCGCCGCTGGCTAACCGCTCAATATGATTGGACAGGGCTGGCAGGAAAGTTCTACACATCCAAAGCCTGGGAGTTTGGCTCGATGATCTTGCTCGCCATTCTCGTCGTGCTGGCTTTCGTCTTCTTTAGCGGACCCATGGTGACGGAAAGTGTGGAACTCAACACCTTCGCCCCACTCCATGTCGTCCACATGGCAGATTGGATCATGGCAGGCTTTCTGCTGCTCTTCATTGGCGGCAATATCCTGACCATGTACAAAAAAGTCATGCTCTCTGGCAACCAAACCGCTACCCCGCTCTCGATTTATATCTCAGAAGCCTGGCAGTTGATCGTTCACGGGCTGACCCAAAAAGAATGGGATACCTGCATCGAAGAGGATGTCGAGAATAAAGAGATGACGCAAGAGCGCATCGCCCGCATCACGCATTTGCTGCTCGTCAGCGGCTACGGGCTGATGCTCGTGATGATCATCTTCTTCCTCTCATGGTTCCAGACTGACAATATCTATCCGCTCTATCACCCGCAACGCTGGCTGGGCTATTACGCCACCATCGTCCTACTCTGGGGCGCGGGATATGCCCTCTGGGGACGCGCAAAAAAGGCTATTCAAGCGCATCGTTTCTCGCACGCCAGCGATTGGATTTTCCCCGTGTTGCTCTTCGCAGTCGCACTCACCGGCATTCTGCTACACATCTTCCGCTATATGGGGCTGCCACTGCCAACCTACTATATCTACATCATCCACATGGCATTTACCGCCCCAATGCTCATTCTCGAAGTCCCCTTCGGTAAATGGGCGCACCTCTACTACCGTCCACTGGCAATTTATTTCAAAGCGGTAAAAGTTAGAGAGGAAGAGCATAACCGAGAACTAGCTGGGGCATTAGCCGCAGCAGATTAATAGAGCCCTTGTAGTAGCGACTTTAGTCGCTAAACCGCTAAAGCGGTTACTACGACACTCAAAAGGAGAATCTAATGACCGAAAAAATGGTAATTGTTTGCAACGGCGATACCCCCGCCAGCATCATGCCCTCCCTGATTTTTGCTAATTCAGGCCTTGCCCTCGATTACGAAGTGTACTTCTTCTTCTGCCCGGCGGGTGCCCGCTGGTCGCTCAAGGGTGAGCTGGAGAAACTCGGCACGCCCAAAGGACTGCCCAATCCTGTTGAATTATTCAACACGCTAATGGATTTAGGAGGAAATGTCACCCTCTGTGAACTCGCTTTAGAGAATAAAGGGATTGACCCCAAAGATGCACGCGATGAGCGGATTGTGGTTCAACCACTCCCACCCTTCTTGATGGATGTCGAAGGTGCGGCGCAGACCTACGTCTTTTAGGCAGATGTGGATATAGCGGAAGCAAGCCTGATTTGAGCTTGCTTCCGCCAAAAACTCGGTGTGTTGCGTCTGCATTATTCTGCCAAATTCATTTAATGGGCAACATCCTAAGAAACCGAGTGTCTCTTACGAAAGGAGAAATTTATGTGCGACAAAATGGTCATAATCATGAATCACGACGACGAGCAAAGCGTGATGGCTGCGCTCGTAATGGCTGCCGCATCCGCGGCAACAGGTAGCGAACCACTGGTTTTCGTCCAGCCCGGGGCGGCAAAAGTGGTCGTCAAAGGCGCGTTGGAGAAATATCAAGGGCTGAAAGGTCAACCCGATCCCGTTGAACTCTTTGATGCTATCCAAGTCCTCGACGGGCGCATCATCCTGTGTGAGCTAGGCCTGCCCGTTTGGGATATCAAAGAAGAAGACCTCTACGATGATGTAGAAATTATGAATGCCTCATCGTTCTTATTCGAAGCCGAAGATGCGCTGATGGTCTTTAGTTATTAAATTAATTTTGGGGTAGGGGCAAGGCTCGCCCTTGCCCTATTGGACAACCACAAATGGGCGGCCACAAGGGTACGCCCCTAGATTTTGACAAGCAAAAAAGGAGAATGCAATGACAGAAGAAGTTGTAGTAACCAAAACCGTTGACGTGCGAGGTGAAATTTGCCCCTACCCCGATATGAAAACAATGGTCGCACTCAAGAAAATGAAAAAAGGAGAAGTTCTCGAAGTCCTTATGGACTACCCCCTCTCCATTGAGCGTATTCCACGTAGCCTGAAGAAGAAAAAACATAATTTACTTTCAGTTGTGCAAGTGGAAGGTCCCGATCATCGCTTATTGATCGAAGCCTTCGGCTTGAAATAATGAATAACACGAGGAGAATATAATGAATTCACTACTTTTAGGTGGGTTGGCAGTTGGCATCATCTTCGGATTTGCCTTGCAACGTGGACGCTTCTGCATGAACTCTGCTTTTCGTGACATCATCACACTAGAAGATTTCACGCTACTAAAATCGGTGGGCGCAGCAATTTTAGTTACCATGCTTGGCTTTACCATTATGAGTCAAACTGGCGCAATTACGCTTAACCCGAAACCCCTCTTCTGGGGCGCAAATATGGTCGGGGGCTTCATCTTCGGCATCGGTATGGTCTTGGCTGGCGGGTGCGCCAGCGGAATCACCTATCGCGTTGGTGAGGGCATGGTCGGCTCGCTGGTTGCAGTAATCGGCTTGGCAACGGCTGGCACGCTCACCGCAATGGGTTTCTTAAAACCTATCAAAGATTTCTTACAAAGCAGCACAAAAATAGTCGCTGGCGAGGGAATAAATATGACTCTCGCAAATTGGCTTGGGCTATCTCATGCCACAGTAGCGTATAGCATTATTGTTTTGGCAGTCATTCTCTGGTGGATTTTTGGACGAAAGAATGAAGATGAAGTTGAGCAAAGCGATAAATCATGGGCGGAGCGCATCTTCAAACAAGGCTGGAATTGGTGGGCAACTGGCATTGTCATCGGCATTGTCGAAATGATCGCCTATCTTTCTTCCGCAGCCGCGGGACGCAACTACCCCCTCGGCATTACAGCTGGCTGGATCACTATCGTGAAAGTGGGCTTGCCAGGCGTTGAAGCCTCGATGAATTGGGTTGCATGGCTGGTACTTGGAATCATCGTTGGCGCAGCTATTGCCTCCCTCATCGCGAATGAATTCAAAATCCGCGTGCCAAAGGGTGGCGTGCTGCTGCAAATCTTCATCGGCAGTTTGTTGATGGGCTTTGGCGCAGTCACCTCCGCAGGCTGTAACGTGACCCACATCCTGAGCGGCATCCCCATGCTCTCATTAGGGTCCCTGCTCGGCGGCTTATTCATTGTACTTGGTGCTTGGGTAACAGCTTGGTGGATGTTTGTTCGCCCGATGCAGTAATAAACAAAAAAGGTGACAGTCACTTTTGAAGTGACTGTCACCTTCACATCATTAAATTTCTATGGGGGCATTACTGATGAATTTCCGCCAAACGAATCAAATCCTCATTCTCAGGATCATGAATAAAACTCCAAAAGACCTCCTGCGCACGATGGGGATTATCTATTTTGGGGCGCATCATATAAACGCCACGCTTCAATTCTAATGCAGGGATGGGGACTTCGATAATCTTTCCCTGATTAAGACAACATTCTGCCGCCAACTGTGAGACAAATGCGACTCCGTACCCCGCCGCGACCGTGTGGACAATTGCTTCTGTATTTCCTAGTGTCATCAATACATTGAGATCATCCAGTGCAATATCGTGCTTCGCCAATTCGGCAAGCATCATCCGCCGCGTACCAGATTCGGCTTCACGAGTAATCAACCGTTCCCCAAGCAAGTCATCAGGTGAAACAGAAGGGCGTACTGCCCAAGGATGATCAGCAGAGGCAATCAGCGTAATATAGTCATTGAAAAACATTTGGCTTTCCGTCCCCTCCCCTGCAATCTCAGAACTAACAACGCCCAAATTCGCTTCACCTTCCAATAAACGGGGGACAATATGCGGTGGCGTACAACCCAGTATATTTACGCGAATTCCAGGATAACGTTCGCAAAAACGTGCTGCCAACAAAGGCAAAATATACTTCCCCGCAGTTGTGCTACATGCGATATTCAACTCGCCAACCACTTCGTTATCTAACGAAGTCATCATCTCTTTCACATCACCACATTTCTTAATTAAATCCCGTGCCGAAGGCAAAAGTAAACGACCTGCTTCTGTCAAACGGAGCTTTGCGCCAGAGCGATCAAACAACTCTGTCCCTAACTCATGCTCTAAAATCTTGACATGATGACTAATCGTTGGCTGCGTTAAATGCAGGCGTTTTGCCGCTTCTGAAAAGTTCAATTGTTCGGCGGCATATAAAAAAGATTTCAACTTAACTAAATCCATCTTACTCCTCGATTTTCACTTTATTCATAGTCATAGTTGATGCGTGAAAATATGTACTAATTATGACATGAGCCGTCCATCTTGACAATATCAAGCCGCATATAGGACCATTAACATCCTCAATAGCTTCCTGCTTAAGGGCTCTAGTTACCGTCCACAGCAGTGTTTTTTATGAAAAAATACTACCTAACCTGGCAAGAACTACTCAGCACAGCTGGATTTGCCTCCATCGGTATCACCCTCTTCTGGCTAATTGCCGATAATATCCCCTAATGGAAGAAGAGCAATAAAAATTTCCTCAAAAAACCTAAAAAGCTATCACGTCATCAAGCAAATATGAGAACGCCACACACAACAACTTATAGGTACATAAAAACACACCAAACATGACATTTGTCACATAAAACAGTGTATAATCTCCCAAAAGTTTTCCCACGTCATTTATAAGGTAAGAATTAGTTTAGAAAACAGAAAAAACACCCCACAATACTCAAAAGGGGGCGTAAAAGGAGAGTGTATATGAAAAGAAGGATAATGATGGCTGGCTTAGGCTTAGTCATTACCGGCGTTTTGATTGTCTCTATGGCTTTTATGGCCAATGCCCAAGCCGTCGGTTCTTTCAGCAAATTATCGCAAAGCGGAGATGACCCTCAACGGCAAAGCTCTACCGCCGACCATACAAAATTTGAAGTGCTTCAAGTAGATTTTACAACAGGCCCTGAAGTGACTGCCGCCTGTCTAACTTGCCACACCGAAGCCGCAAAACAGGTAATGGAAACCCCGCATTGGACATGGGAGTATGCCGACCCACAAACGGGAGAAAAACTTGGGAAGAAAAATGTTATCAACAATTTCTGCCAATCCGTAGAATCCAATGAGCCCCGTTGCACCTCTTGCCATGTTGGCTACGGATGGGAAGATAAAGATTTCGACTTCACTGTTGAAGAAAATGTAGATTGTCTCGTTTGCCACGACACCACAGGGACGTACAAAAAACTCCCCACTACCGCAGGGCATCCTGTTTACGATGAGCCTAAAGAATTCCCCGCAGGCAGCGGAAAAATGTGGGAAGTCGTTGACTTAACCCTGGTTGCCCAAAATGTGGGCGCAACCAGCCGCCAAACTTGCGGAGCTTGCCATTTTGATGGCGGCGGCGGAAACGGCGTAAAACACGGCGACCTTGACCAATCGCTCATCTCCCCCGATCACGGATTAGATGTTCACATGGACGCAGAAGGCTTAAATTTCACCTGTGCCACCTGCCACGCGCCACAAGCGCATGTTATCCCCGGCAGTCGCTATCAGGTAGAAGCAAAAGATGAAGATGGGATTGCTCTTCCGGGGCGTGGAAATAGCGCATTAACCTGTGAAGATTGTCATGGCTTAACCCCTCACCCCGCAGGGAATGAAATGGCAGTAGAACTTAATAAGCATGTAGAAAAAATTGCTTGCCAAACTTGCCATATCCCCACTTTTGCTCGGGGCGGCTACCCAACCAAAACTTGGTGGGATTGGTCAACAGCCGGCAAAATGGATGAAGACGGAAAACCAATTAATATCGAAGATGAAAATGGCTTGCATATTTATCTTGCTAAAAAAGGCGATTTTGTCTGGGAAGAAAACGTAAGACCCGAATATGCTTGGTTCAATGGCGATATTGACTATCAAAGCATGAAACCCTTTGAAGAAGGCACAGAAGCTTTACAAGTCAACCAAATTCATGGCTCGCCCGATGACCCCAATAGCCGCATTTGGCCTTTCAAAATCATGCGCGGCAAACAACCCTACGACACCGTGAATAACACCCTCGTCACCCCGCATGTATACGGCAAAGACGACACTGCCTATTGGGGAAATTATGACTGGCAAAAATCCATCACAACCGGCATGGAATACTCAGGCTTTGAGTACAGCGGAGAATACGACTTTATCGAAACCGAAATGTATTGGCCTATTGCCCACATGGTCGCCCCCGCCGAAGACGCACTCGATTGTGATGCCTGCCATAGACGAAATCAAGGTGTTTTAGCGGGCGTAGAGGGCATCTATATCCCTGGCGTTACCGAAACCCCCATCATCGACAAAATAAGCTGGAGCTTTATCGCACTCACGCTCGCCGGTGTACTCATTCATAGTTTGGCGCGTTTCATCAGCAGCAAAATGAGAAAGCAAAAGGAAAGCATCCAAAATGGCTAAAAAGAAAATAAAAATCTATACCACATTCATTCGCTTTTGGCATTGGACGCAAGTTTTTCTTCTTGCCACACTCGCATTCACCGGCTTTGCAGTGCATGGTACACACCACATAATCCATTTTGACACAGCAGTAAAAGTTCATAATATCGCAGGGATCGCACTCGGCTTACTAGCTTTTGCCATGTTCTTTTATTATTTCACCACAGGCGAATGGAAACAATACAAACTTAACAAAATGGACATTCTCTCCCAAGCCAAATACTACACATCTGGCATTCTAAAGGGCGAGCCACATCCCCACAAAAAAACTGAAATTTCAAGATTAAACCCTCTCCAAAAAATTACTTACTTAAACTTCAAAATACTTATCCTGCCGATTATGGGTATTACAGGAACAATGTATCTCTACCAAGAATACTTTTCTCACCTCAATCTCCCCCTCTTCGTACTCAATAATGTTGCTGTAATCCACACTATTGGTGCCTATATTTTGGTCGCCTTTGTCATTGTCCACGTCTACATGACCACCACCGGGCATACAATCACCAGCCACATCAAAACAATGATCACGGGCTGGGAAGAGATAGAAGAACACCAAAAAGAAGGATAAATTTGACTATGTTTCACCCAAAACGCGAATTGCTAATCTAGCAATTCGCGTTTTTTTATTGGATGTAGAACAGCGCGTCGCACGCGTATTTGGCTTGCGTGGCGTTAGTCAACATTGTCGCAAGCCTGAACACGATCTTCTCCCCGCAATCTCTACATACAAATCATCTTACAACTTAATGGAATAGATTTACACAATTTTCTTCTACTACCCTCCCAGAATCACAAAGGCACGTACTTGATTGTGCACGGCTTTATTTTGCATGAGGAGATGAGATGTGTTCTAGAGGCGATTGCCTTCTTCATCTCCCACCTCCAATTGCAAGCCATCGGGGTCAGGGGGTGTTTTCACCCGAGATCCACGGAGAGAGACATTCGTGATCTATGGTGCAAGGATCAGTGAGGAAGAGCAGGAAATTACCGAGGTCCTCTACAGCTTGATCGCTGAGAAAAAATGGGTAATCTGCTCAAAACATATTCATCTTCATATCCCATTCCCCCTGTTCAACACCCCATAAATCCTCACTAAATCTCTTAAAAAATACTTGTAACACAGATTTGTTATAAATATCACACATTACACAGCTAATGTGACACACTTAGTCGTGTTATGACATAGCACCTCTCCTAATATGACAAGTTGCACTAATTAGAAATTTCTCATAATGTTACTATCTTGGCAGATTGCACTATATGTAAATATCCGAATATGCTTATGAACTCAAATCCTCCCCTCATCCAAGAAGTGACCGAGCTCCATGCTGGTATTTGTAATGGCTTGGCAGATCCAACGCGCATTCTTATGCTCTACGCGCTAGTCGATTCTCCTCGCAACGTCAATGACCTAGCAGAAACCCTAGAGCTTCCACAGCCGACCACATCACGTCATCTAAAAATACTGCGCCAGCAAAGTTTAGTCATTGGAGAACGCAAAGGACTTTATATCTATTATCGTCTCGCAGATGAACGCATTATCGAAGCACTCGACTTACTTCGGACAATTTTGAACGACCGTCTCACCTACCGCGCCAGTCTGGTAGAAAACTACAATCCCCCGGAAGAACAGGAAAAGATATGAAAAAATCGAATCTCACTTGGATAGTTGGCGCAATTGCCACACTTGTTATCATTCTCGCCCCCGTTATTTATTTTCTCCCCAAAGGAGATAAAAGGTCAGATGATCCTTGGCAGAATCTCCCTCTGCACCCTGTCCACACCGCACATGCAGCTATTCTCGAAGACAGAGGTCCCTTTGAAACAGGTCAAGACGTGACTAAAGCCTGTCTTGAATGTCATGAAAACTCCGCTTCTGAGATGATGGCGACTGCCCACTGGACTTGGGAAAGCGAACCTTATGATATTGAAGGTCACGACGAACCTGTCACAATTGGCAAGAAAAACCAAATCAACAACTTCTGCATCGGCGTTCAAGGGAATTGGTCATCATGCACATCCTGCCACGCTGGTTACGGTTGGGATAGTGCCGATTTTGATTTCGACAACGAAGAAAATGTAGACTGCCTCGTCTGTCACGACACAACCGGCACTTATGTAAAAAGCACCGCTGGTAATCCTGCTGAAGGTGTTGACTTGATGGACGTCGCGAAAAATGTCGGCATCCCCGGTCGAGAAAATTGCGGTGGCTGCCACTTCAAAGGCGGCGGTGGGAATGCGGTCAAACACGGCGATTTAGACGAAACGCTCTACTTTCCTCCAGACCGCGTTGATGTCCACATGGGCGAGCATGATTTCCTCTGCACCGATTGTCACCGCACAGAGGCACATTTAGTCTCTGGACGTTCAATTTCCGTCAGCCTGGATAGCAAAAATCAGATTGCCTGCACTGACTGCCATACCGAAGAATTACACGAAGATGAACGCATCAATGTTCATCTTGCATCAGTCGCTTGCCAAACTTGCCACATCCCCTCTGCTGCAACGCGTGACGCAACCAAAATGTACTGGGACTGGTCTACCGCTGGTAATGACGACATCGAAGAAAGCACCCACGAATACCTCAAGATTAAAGGCAGCTTCGTTTACGAAGATGACTTTGTCCCTGAATATCGCTGGTACAACGGGACTGCTGACCGTTACATCCTTGGCGACGTTATGAATCCTGAAGAAGTCACCTCGATCAACCTGCCTTTGGGCGATATAAACGACGAGACCGCGAAAATTTTCCCCTTCAAAGTACATCGTGGCAAGCAACCTTACGATACGGTCTACAACTACTTCCTGCAACCCAAAACGGTTGGCGAAGGCGGCTTCTGGACAGAATTCGACTGGGATTTAGCCCTCCGCTTAGGCTCTGAAATTACCGGCATGGAATATAGCGGCGAATATGGCTTTGCTAATACTGAAATGTTCTGGCCCACCACGCACATGGTCACATCCGCTGATCAAGCCTTAACTTGCGGATACTGCCACGGCGAAGACGAAAGCCGCATGGATTGGGAAGCTCTCGGCTACTACGGCGACCCAATTGATTGGGGTGGACGCTTTAGCGCGAAGAGATAAACAGCACAGTCTCTGAGCGGCAACCGCAGGAAGGTAGCGATAGCACGGTCGCAGACGAAGAGAGGCTTCTTATCAAACCCGTCCTTCGTCTACGCTCCGCTCCGCTCAGGAACTGACATTGCTTCTCGCCAAGAATTTGCTCACAAACGGAAGCAAGCCCAAAACAAGAACGAAACAATCATCTAATGAACGAAGAAAAGAAATTTCAAAAGGAAAAAAGATGAAGCTAATCAACAACAAATCTAAACAATCCCGCTTAGGCTTTACGAGCATATTGATTGTTGCCGCGCTCCTGATTATCGGCGTTGCCGCGACGGGTCAAACCGCACTGGCTGAAAAGTCGGCGCAAGGGGGACCCGATGAAGGCTCTCCATTACATCCCACCTTCCCCATGCTCGATGAAGATGGCGAAAACGTATTGGATACGGGCAACCCCGTTTCGACAATGCAAACCTGCGGCTCATGCCACGATACAGAATTCATCGAAAAACACAGCTATCACGCAAACGCTGGCTTCGACGATATGGTTGCTGCGGGAGAAACCCCCACCGAACGAGATTGGGATACCAGCCCAGGCTTTTTCGGGACATGGAACCCGATTGCGTATCGCTATCTCTCCCCCGCAGGTGATGAAAACCCCGACCTGACTACCCCAGAATGGATTCAAACTTTCGGTGGCAGGCATCCAGGCGGCGGTCCCGCAGTTTATAGTCAAACTGGGGTCAAGTTGACCGAATTAAGCTATACGAAAGACTCTTTTGAAACAAATATCGTTGATCCCGCAACAGGCGAACTCGTTGAATGGGATTGGAGTGAATCTGGCGTTGTCGAAATGAATTGTTTCCTCTGCCACACCCCCGAACCGAATAATGACGCTCGTAAAGAAGCCTTGCATAATGGTGCTTTCAGATGGGCAAATACAGCAACTTTGCTTGGCAGCGGCATTGTGAGCGAAGCAAATGGCGAGTTCACTTGGAACAAAGCCGCTTTCTCCGAAAACAATGAACTTAGCGCAGAATTTGTAACCTTGCAAGACCCCGAAGATAATAATTGTGGTCTTTGTCATGGTCTTGTTCACGATAATGTAGAAGACCCGCTTGTAATGGACGGTTGCTCTCCCGAACGCTGGACAACCATCACCACCGGTCAAATTATCTCCTCGCAACGTCTTTCAGTCTCTGGCATGAACTTGGCAGATAAAGAAACTCTTGCCCGCTCCTGGGATGTTCACGCAGAACGCCAGCTCGAATGTACCGATTGCCATTACGCACTCAACAACCCACTCTACTACCAAGAAGGCAGTGCAACACGCCCCGACCACCTTCTTTTTGACCCCCGCCGCCTCGAACTTGGCGAATATCTTGAGCAACCTTTGCACCAATTTGCTCGCGGCGATAGCGCACAAAGCATGGTTTCCCCGAACATCAAAGACACCATGCGCAGTTGCGCCGACTGTCACGATCCCGATGCCGCCCACGATTGGCTGCCTTACGCAGACCGCCACATGAGCGCAGTAAGCTGCGAATCTTGCCACATTCCAAAACTCTTTTCCTCCGCAAACCAACAATACGACTGGACGGTAATTGACCTTGAAGGCAACGCCCAAACCCAATGTCGCGGCTCCGAAGGTGAAGTTGACGTCAACTCCTTGCTCGTCGGTTACGAACCCATCCTTTTGCCTCGTGAAAATTCAAATGGGACTAAAACACTCGTCCCGCATAACTTGATCACAACCTGGTTCTGGATTTATGGCGAAGATGAACGCCCCGTTCCGATGCGTGACCTTGAACTTGCGTACCTTCAAGATGCAGAGTACGCGCCCGACGTTTTGGCAGCCTTCGACGCCAACTCAGACGGATTGCTGGACGATAGCGAACTCATCATCAACACCGAAGCAAAAGACAGCCTCATCAAAGAACGCCTCACCGCACTCGGATTTGATAATCCCCGCATCTCTGGTGAAATTCAACCCTACAGCATCCACCACGACGTTGCCACCAGCGATTGGGCAACCCGTGATTGTCAAACCTGCCACAGCGAAGATACCCGCCTAACCCAAGAACTTCAACTTTCTGGTTATGTCCCCATCGGCGCAAAAGCAGAGTTTGTCCCCGGCAGCAACGTCGTCTTCAATGGCAAAATCTACGAAGACGAAAGCGGCTCAATTTTCTACAAACCCGCTCCCGACGCAGAAAATCTCTACATCCTCGGCTCAGACAACGTAAAATGGATTGATGCCGTTGGCTTATGGAGTTTCATTCTTGTTGTACTCGGCGTACTCGGTCACGGTGGCTTACGCGTTTACGCCGCCTCGAAGAACGGCGTCCACGAAGCAAAAGTAGAGAAAGTCTATATGTACAGCGTCTACGAACGCTTCTGGCATTGGATGCAGACCGCCGCAATCGTATTGCTCCTCTTCACAGGCATGATCATCCACAACCCCGATAGCTACATTCTCTTCAGCTTCAGCGGCGTAGTCATCACTCATAATGTTCTCGCAACCATTTTGGCAGTCAATGCAGCCCTCTCCCTCTTCTATCATCTGGTCAGCGGTGACATCAAGCAATATATCCCACGTCCACGCGGTTTCTTTGACCAGACCTTTACCCAAGCAACCTACTATATCAACGGCATCTTCAAAGGCGAAGAACATCCCTTTGAAAAGAGTGCCAAAAAGAAACTCAATCCGCTTCAACAGATCACCTACTTCGGCATCTTGAATGTCCTCCTGCCGCTACAAGGTCTTACAGGCATCCTGATCTGGGGCGCAGAACGCTGGCCTCCACTCTCAGCAGCTCTCGGCGGATTACCCTTCCTCGCACCATTCCACACCCTCATCGCATGGCTCTTTGGTTCATTCATCGTGATGCACGTTTATCTCACCACCACTGGACACACTCCGCTGGCAGGCATCAACTCCATGATCAATGGCTGGGATGACGTGGAAATTCACGAGCATAGTGCAGAATAAGTATTTAGATAAACCTGACAGATTTCAAGTCAACAAAAAGGAATAAATCCTATGACAACAGCAACAGAAGCACAGAACAAAGAAGGCTTCTTCAAACGCCTCTTCAATCGTCCCGAAAAAGAATACTGGAACGCCTACACAGGTGGAATAGTACTTGGTTTAGTTCTCTTCACATCCATCTTCATCACCGGAAATGGACTAGGCGCATCTGGCGGCCTCAGCCGCTTCGTAGCCTTCATCGAAGACATCGTTGCCCCCGGTCACGTAGATCGTGTTCCTTACCTCATCAAAACCGCTGGTGGTGAACTCAACGCCCTCGACAATTGGATTGTCTTTATCAGCATCGGCGCAATCATTGGTGGCTTTATCTCCGGCTTACGCAACGGGCGCGTCAAACTTGAAACACATAAAGGACCCAAAATCACCAATAAACAACGCTGGTTTTATGCCTTCGTTGGCGGCTTCCTCTTTTCTTACGGCGCACGCCTCGCTCGTGGGTGCACCTCTGGTCAGGCTCTTTCTGGCGGCGCAACGCTCTCTGCGGGCAGTTGGGCTGTAATGTTCGCCATCTTCGGCGGTGCGTATCTCTTTGCCTACGCCTTCCGCAAACTTTGGAATTAGGAGAAAAAAGATGACTATCTTCCCCCTTCCCATTGACACGATTTTTCTAAAAATCGGCGTTTACGCAATTTATTTGCTCATCGGTATTGGCTTTGGCTATGTGCTTGAAAGCTCTGGCTTCAATAAATCAACAAAATTAGCCGCGCAGTTTTACTTCAAAGACCTGACAGTATTCAAAGTCTTCTTCACCGCCATTGTAGTCGGCATGTTGCTTATTTTTGGTGCAGCAGCAATCGGCTTATTGGATTACAACCTCATCTGGGTCAACCCAACCTACCTCTGGTCTGGGGTTATTGGCGGACTTGTGATGGGCATGGGATTCATTGTTGGCGGATTCTGCCCAGGCACATCGCTGACCGCCCTTGCCACCCTCAAAGTGGATGGCATGTTCTATGTCGCAGGTGCGCTCACTGGCATCTTCGCCTTTAGCGAAACCATCGACGAAGTGCCCCACTTCTTCAACGGCAGCTACTTCGGCCGCCTAACCCTGATGGATCTCTTCGATCTCCCCACAGGCGTAGTCGCTCTTCTCGTTACCTTGATGGCACTCTTCATGTTCTGGGGCGGCGAAAAACTTGAAGCCATTTATGGCAACAAAGACATCTCCAAAGAGCCAAAAGGTCGCTATGTTGGCGCAGGTGTATTCGTTGTAGCAGCAATTGGCTTAATCGCCCTTGGTCAACCCACCAACGCCGACCGCTGGAACTGGATTTCAGGTGAACAACAAGCCCGCCTGGACAATCGTGAAGTCCAAATCGTGACAGAAGAGCTACTCCACACCATGCACGATTCAAAACTCAACCTGGTCATGCTCGATGTCCGCGAAGAAAAAGACTTTAACCTCTTTCACATCACAGACTCCGACCACGTTCTCCCCGAAGAAATCCCCGCTCTGATTAACGATTTCATCGCCCTACCTGCAAACAGTCTCTTCGTCATCATGAGCAACGACGAAACCAGAGCCACCGAAGTCTGGAAGTATATGGTTGCAGAAAGTGTACCCAATGTTTACATCCTTGAAGGTGGCCTCAACAACTGGGTTGATACCTACGCAACCCCCTACGAAGACGAATACTGTGCCGGAGAAAAAGAAAATCTTCAGGATGATGAATTCAAATATATCCTCACCTCTGCCCTCGGCGACCACTGCCCCGCCGCATATCCGCATCTCGAAGACCACGAGCACGTAGAATATGAACCAAGAATCAAAATGGAACTCAAACGCGCCCCCTCCGCTGGTGGGTGTGGATAAAACTAAACATGATACACAAAAAAAGTGGATTGCTAAATTAGCAATCCACTTTTTTAATGGGGGATGAAGAGCCGCTTCGCGCATGATTTTGGCTTGCGTACCTTCGACCAACATTGTCGCTGTCGTGAATATTTCTTGCCTATATCACAATTTAAGGTATATCAAGATTTATCTCTCACTTCTTTATTTGCTCTGCAATAACTGGATCACGCCTTCCGCAATAACGCGAGCAATGCGACTGTTCATCATACTGCTACCACCACTTTCGCGTTCGGCTTGGGCCGTTGCGATTTGTTCGGGTGACATACCAGTGTCGCCACTTCGTCCTTGGCCGCCGCTGCTTAAGCCGGGAACACTAGAGCCATTACGTCCTTGACCAGGGACAAAGCCCTCAGGCGGTGCTTCACCACCACCCATTGACAGGGCATATTCCTGCATAATTTCGCCCATGCTTTCACGGGTGAGTTGCATCGCGGCGATAGATGCGACTTGCTCTGTAGTCATCGTTTCTTCGATTTGAGAGACCAACGCATCAATTTCTTCTGCCGCAGCAGTGCCGCTCTCGTTCAGGCCGTTTAGAACCTGCCACAAGGGAAGTAATTCAGCAGCTTGTTCAACATCTACAGCAAGGTCAGTGCCTTCAAGATTGAAAGTGCCTACCGAGAGCTGTAATTGTACAGAGAGTGCATTTTCATAATCAGCGTTGAGGCCACCTGCACCAGCGGCTTCTGAGCCAGTTGTAGAATCAGCACCGCCACAAGCGGATAATGCCAGAGCGAGGACAAGAGTAAGGGTAAAGAGTGTTTTTTTCATTTTAGTTTCCTTTTGTATTTCGATACGCGGTATTCGAGTATTCGGTTTTCAAATATCGTTAATTTATATTAGTAGGGGCGACCCTTTGTCTTTATCAAGTGGATTTTCATTTCTCCTTACGAATGGCTACAAAAAAATGTAGGATGAAAATCAAAGCGGGTCGCCCTTACAGGCGAGTATGATTTATTCGTGTCTTAGTGCTTCAATCGGATCAAGTTCTGCGGCTTTGTTAGCGGGATAGAAGCCGAAGAAGGCACCCACAATTGCAGCCGAACTAAAAGCCAAGATAATCGACTCGGTGACGACGACAGTACGCATTCCACTAACAGAACCAAATATCCACGCGCCACCCACGCCGAAGACCACGCCGATGAGGCCGCCGACCAAGCTCAATAGCAGAGCTTCTGTCAGGAACTGCCAGCGGATATCATTCGGGGTCGCACCGATGGATTGTCGAATGCCAATTTCACGCGTTCTTTCAGTTACACTGACGAGCATGATATTCATAATCCCAATCCCACCGACAATGAGCGAGACGCCTGCTACCCATCCCAACAAAGAACGGAATGCAGCTGTGGTTGCCTCTTGTGTACCGATAATATCCTGCTGGGTGGTGACGGTAAAATCGGCTTCTTCAAGGGGAAGATCATGCCGTTTGGCGAGCAACAACTGGATTTGAAGAATAATATCGTCTAGGTTTTCTTGATCTTCTACTTCGACATAGATCAGGCGGACACGATCACCCATGATGCGTGAAAATTGGGATTGGGTAAATTTATCAAGCACAACCGAGATGGGCATATAAAGGCGGGAGTCATAATCGACATCGCCAACTAAACCTTTTTCTTCAAGCACGCCGATAACGACCAAGCGAGTTGTGCCTACGGTAATATCCTGCCCAATGGGATCGGTTTCGCCGAAAAGCTCTTCTGCCAAACTGGAGCCAAGAACGGCTATTTTCTGATTGCGATCTACTTCGAGATCGTTGAAGTAGCGACCGTCTGCAATGCTCATATCGCGCACAGAGGGGAAATCAGCTGTTGAGCCTAAGAGAGTGACAGCATCTAGCACGACACCGCCAGCTTTGATTGTTTGAGATGCGCTCTGCTCAACGACAACGCCACTGACACCATCCACGCCATCGGCGATGGCAGCGGCATCGTCATAGACCAAGCCACCTTCTGGCATCCCGCTTGCGCCACCACGCGTAAATGTGGACTGCACAAAAACAAGGTTAGCGCCCAAACTGTTAATTTCTTCGTTGATCGTTGCCTCTGTGCCTGCACTAATCGCAACCATCACGATTACCGCGCCAACACCGATGATGATGCCAAGCATAGTCAGCAAAGAACGGACTTTATTTTTGAGTATCGCCGCCCAGGCGATGTTAAATACTTCAGAACTTTTCATTTTGTTGCCTTCTTTCCATTACCGATGATTTTATCGATCTTCCCATCGAGTAAATGGATTGTGCGCTCTGTATGTGAGGCAATTTCAGTTGAGTGCGTTACCATCACAATAGTTGCACCCTCATCATGTAAATCGTGGAGCAATTGCATAATCTCTGCACCCGATTTGCTATCAAGATTACCTGTTGGCTCATCAGCCATAATCAGCACAGGGTTGTTGACCAGCGCACGCGCAATTGCTACGCGCTGCTGTTGTCCGCCCGAAAGCTCTTGTGGCTGATGCTTGATGCGATCTACCAAGCCAACCATATTCAGCACCTTCGTTGCCACATCTATTCGTTCTTCTGTTGTGCGTTCGGTTTCACGGTCGTATTGCAGGGGCAAAATCACATTATCCAATGCTGTGGTACGCGAGAGTAAGTTATAAGATTGAAAGATATAACCAATTTTTTTATTACGAATGGCAGCCAACTCAACCTTATCAAGCTCGCTAACCGTTTCACTATCCAGATAATATGCACCTGAAGTTGGGCGAGAAAGACAGCCCAAGATATTCATCAGCGTACTTTTTCCTGAGCCAGAAGGTCCCATGATGGCGACAAACTCACCATCATGAACGCTAATGCTCACACCGTCCAGCGCAGCGACACGGGCATCGCCCATGCCGTAAATCTGCGTCAGGTCTTTGGTTTCAATAATTGCGCGGGCAGTCATTATTCTGTCTCCGCAATGCCAGTTGTAACTACGTCGCCAGGTTCCAAGCCAGAGAGAATTTCAGCATAGAATAAATCTTGCAGACCGACTTCGACCACACGTAATTTCGGCTCATCGTCAATCATTACGAATACTGTATATTGACCAGGGGATGCTTCGCGCAATGCTTCAACTGGAACAAGGATTGCCTCTTCAGCACGTCCACCAATTACTTCTACCGCCGCTGCGGACCCAACCGGGAGCTTGCTACCGCTAAATTCAGCATCGTCTAATCTGACAAGTCCACGCACTAAAGAAGAATTCTGCTCCGTATAGAGTGCGGGGTCAACCTGAACAACTTCACCTTCGAAGGTTTTCTCAGACAAAACATCGAAAATGACTTCAACAGGGTAGCCAACATTGATCATGCCCCAATCTGTCTCGTCAAGGAAGATTTCAAGGTAAGATTCGCTTGTATCAGCAATGGTCACAATTGTAGATGTACCAACCGTGTCACCAACTTGAGCATCGAAGCTCATCACTGTACCAGAGATGGGCGCATAGAGACGAGTTGCATTAAGGCCGTCTTGAGCAGAGATCAGGTCAAGTTGAGCTTGCTCTAATGCTTTCAAATTACTACCCGTAGCACCTTCGGGAATTTCATTGCCATTTATTACAGCAAGGTAATCTGTCGCTTCTACCAGTTCAGCTTGAGCAATGGCATACCCCGCACGTGCTTCGAGAATATCGAATTCGGTGGGGATAGCGATATACGAAGGTGTTGAGCGTGTTGCGGCAACCTTAAAGTTCTCAGGAATATAATGATTTTCGTAATAATCCCAATTTCCAGCAAGAACTCTTTCAGCATTTTCAAGTGCCAACTCGGCTTCGGCAGTTTTTTCTTCATTACTAGATTCTTTTGCTAAAAGCAAAGCTTCTTCTGCTTCTGCAACCTTCTCTTCTGATCTAAGTACCGCCCAACTGATCTGATAAGCCAAGCTCTTCTGGGAATCAGACACTTCACGTTCTGCCAATGCAAGAGCCTGCTCTGCAGAAGCAATAGAAGCCGGAGAAGTTAACTCTGCGAGAGCACGCTCGGCTTGCTGGAATTTGATTTTCTCAGCGGTATTATCTAATTCGGCGAGAAAATCACCTGCTTCAACAGCGTCACCAACAACGACAGAGAGCGAGAGCAACTGTCCACTAGCGCGGAAGCCAAAAGACGCCTCAGCTGCTGGGATCAAGGTCCCGGTTCCACTGGCATAGAGAGTCAAGTCCCCTTGCCGAATTTTGGCAGTCTGCATGGTTGGTTCATTCGCTGATTCTGAATCTGCAGTAACTTTTTGCGAGGCATAAAATCCGCCTACTGCTAGAAGGGTGACTATTAGGCCTGTCACCCACAGTGTTTTTTTTCTTGAGAAAAACTTTATGAACATATTTTTGTCCTTTGATTGAGTAGATTTTCTTATTGGCAGGAAGTATATATATTCTTTGTAAAGACTTCTTCAAGGAAATATGAAGTTTTTGTAAAGTTTCCAGAATAGTATGGAGAATCAAAAAGAGCCATGCGATTTAATCGCATGGCTCTTTGTTTTTAGTTTATTCTTGAAGAATTATTCTTCCTCTTCCTCAGTCTTCGCTGCGGCAATCACTTCATCTGCCACATGGGAGGGGACAATGGCATACTCTTCGAACTTCATGGTGAAGTAGCCACGTCCACCCGTGATGGAGCGAAGTTGGCTGGTATAGCGCAACATCTCTGCCAATGGGACAGTCGCGATAACTGTGGTAGAGCCGCGTTCAATATCAGTACCTTGAACACGTCCACGGCGGGTGCTGAGATCGCCCATCACATCACCCATATTAGAGTCTGGAACGGTGATGCGAGCCATCATAATTGGCTCATAGAGTACGGGGCGAGCTTCTTTGACCGCCGCTTTGAATGCCCCGCGAGCGGCAGATTCAAAAGCAACCGGCTTAGAATCAACAGGATGCTCTTTGCCATCAAAAATCGAAACTTTGATATTTTGCATCGGGTATCCAGCAATTGCGCCGTCTTTCATTACGCTCAAGATACCTTTACGGATAGCAGGCTCATACGATTGTGAAATCGAACCGCCGAAAACATCCCAAGTTAACTCGAAATCGTCTTCTTGATAATTTTCAATGGTCATGTGGACTTCGCCAAACTGGCCTGAACCACCACTTTGCTTTTTATGGCGGTAAGAAGCGCTTGCTTTCTTGGTAATGCCTTCACGATATGGCACACGCGGCTCAATTGTTTCTAAGCCAACTTGCAATTTGCTTTCTGCGCGACGAATGGCTACATCAATATGCTGGTTTCCCATTCCTTTTAGAATAGTTTGACGTGTCGCTTTTTCGTTATACCAATCGAGAGTCATATCTTCTTCACAAAGGCGTGTAAGCGTGGGTGATATTTTCGCCGCGTCTGCTTGTGTTTTAGGTACAATACCTACTCGGAAAAGACCTGTTGGGTATTCAGGAACAGTTAAGGTTAGCGGATGCCCTTCTGTGCAGAAGGTATCGCCTGTGGCAGTTTCGCTCAATTTTGGTACGTTGGCAATATCGCCTGCGTGGACAATGCTAACACTCACTTGTTCTTTTCCGAGTGGGATATTCACTGAACCAAATCTTTCTTCAATCTCTTTATTTTGATTCCAAACTCGACTATCGCCAGCAATAGAGCCAGAATAAATACGGAAGAAGGTTTGTTTACCAACAAAGGGATCGGCTGTCGTTTTCCAAACATAGGCAGCTAAGGGAGCCGTATTTACAGCTTCTAGTTCCTCATCACCACCAGCACCTTGCGCAACTACAGCAGGTCTTTCAGCGGGAGAAGGCATCAGGCTAACTAATGTGTCCAAAAGGGGACCAACCCCAAATTCATTGGCGGTTGCAGAGACAAAAACCGGTACATAGTCTCCGGTCAAGAAAACGTTCTTTAATCCGCGTACAATTTCGGCATCCGATAATTCTTCACCTTCAAAATATTTTTCAAGCAAAGCATCGTCACCTTCGGCAGCGGCTTCGATCAATTCCATCCGAGCTTCTTCAACAGCATCAGCGTATTCGGCAGGAATTTCAACAGGCTTCTTGCCATCGCCTTCATAAGCTTTATTGCTCAGGAGATCAATCACACCTTTGAAATCGCCACGTTCACCCCAAGGAAGCTGAATTCTGATAAGGCGAGTTTCAGAGAATTCTTCCAAAGAAGTCATTACCTTTTTCAGGTTGGCATTATCACGATCCATTTTGTTGATAATAACCGCACGTGGCAAGTTGAACTCATCACAATAACGCCAGGCAATTTCGGTGCCAACTTCAACTCCGGCAAGAGAATCGACCAAAACCAGTGCAGAATCAGCAACACTGAGGGCAGAAATCACTTCACCGACAAAGTCAGTGTATCCCGGTGCGTCTAAAAAGTTGAGTTTGATCTTTTTATGTTCAATGGGAATAAGGCTGGTGTAAAGCGATAGGCTGCGACGGATTTCTTCATCGTCAAAATCGGAGGCGGTGGAACCATCTTCAACTTTCCCCATTCGTGTTGTGGCTCCGCTAAAATACAAGAACGCCTCAGCCATCATTGTCTTGCCAGAACTGCTGTGACCAACCAAAGCGATATTACGAATTAATTCAGTGGTGTACTCTTTCATTAATTAAAACCTTCCTTTTTAGGATAGACAGACCGCCTGATTGTACGAGATGTCGGGTGAATTGTCAAAGCAAGTTGGCTTTTTTTACCCAAAAGCCTTTTTTTCTGGTATCTTTCTTTAAATCAAATTTGACTTCATTTTTCTGCTCTAAATGATTATTTCAATCTCGTTCCCACCAAGGATAAACATGAATATAAATAGAATTCAAATTATCAGCCTGTGGGAAAAAAGAATTTCCACTTATGTACACAAGAAGGGCATAAAGACTAGAAAAATACTACCCATCTTAGGCATCTTCATATTTGTCATCAGCGGAAATGCTCAGTTTTAGAAAAACATTGTTATACCCATGAGCCTAGGTTATGGAATCTATCTAGTTGGGTACTCAGCGACAACTAGAATAGTTGAGCGAATCACATCATCACAACTTCAAAAAAAGAAAGTAGGGGCTTTCAAAGTTCTTCTGCTCTATATGCAAGATTGGAGTTTTGTTGCAATACTTACTGGAACGTTATGGTTAGCAGGAGGACTTGGGTTAAAAAAAATACTTGGTGATATTTTCAATGAGCGAATCCTATTGATCTCTTTGGTCTCTATTTTCACTCTAGCATTATTTTTCTCATCTTTTATACTTCGCAACAAAGCAAAAGTAAAGAAAGATGGCGATTTTAAATACTACCCTCAGCTAATTGCCATTTCAACTGCAGCACCAGGGGTAGGGCTTCTGATTGCAACAATAATTCCCAACATCAAAGGGATTAGCACGCAATTCTTTTTATACACTTTTCTTGCATCTTTGATGGGCATTATCATATTACCCTACTTTGTTTGGGGTTTGTATGAGATTCTTATTTTAGGATTGCGAGAATGGCCTAGTAGCAATAAGGCAGGTTCAGAATTTGTTGTTAGTTTTCAAAATACCGAAAAGAAATAACTATTCAATAGATTTACTATGCAAATTATGCTTCTTGTAAAGCCAAAAAATATTTTTTTATTTACTCGAGCAACAGGAGTTTCCATGCCCAATTCACTCGCCATCGAAGTATCAGATTTACACCGTTCTTTTGGTGATACGAAAGCCGTGCAAGGCGTTAGTTTTGAAGCAGAGCAGGGCGAGATATTCAGCCTGCTTGGTCCAAATGGTGCAGGAAAAACCACCACAATTTCAATGCTAAGTTGCCTATTGCGTCCAGACGAAGGCGACGCATATATAATGGGACACTCCATCAAAGATGACCAGATGGGCGTCAAATCAGTCTTGGGCGTTGTCCCGCAAGAGATTGCTCTCTACGAAGACCTGACTGCTCGTGAAAATCTGACCTTTTGGGGCAAGATGTACGGTCTGCGTGGCGCGGATCTCAAAAAGCGCGTGGATGAAGTTCTGGACATCATCGGGTTAAGCGATCGAGCCAAAGAACGAGTCAGCAAATATTCGGGCGGGATGAAGCGACGAGTCAATATCGGGGTTGCGCTCTTGCATAAACCCAAGGTCATTTATATGGATGAGCCGACAGTCGGCATTGATCCACAGTCGCGACGCAATATCCTGGATAGTGTCGTTGCGCTAAAAGATCAGGGCATGACTGTCCTCTACACCACGCATTATATGGAAGAAGCGCAGGAGCTTTCAAAGCATATCGCCATCATGGATCATGGCAAAATGATTGCCAGCGGCACGCATAATGAGTTGGTCAAATTGGTCGGGCAGCAAACCCGTATCAATTTGACTCTGGACGTGAGTGCAAATCTCGTTCAAGATGCGTGGGAATCTGTTGATGGGGTTTCACAAGTTATCGCTGAGAATGGCACCATCACTGTTCTTGTAAAAGATAGTAACGAATCTCTGCCGCTGCTTTTTGAGAGCGCATCCCGCCATTCGGCTCGGATCACCTCGATCGATATCATGGAGCCGAATCTCGAAACGGTCTTTCTGCATCTGACTGGTCGGGCATTGCGAGATTAGGGTGAAATTATGAAAATACTCGACATCGCCCTCAAAGATATGTTGCGCTCCTTTCGGAGTTTCTTTGCCGTCGTTTTTATGTTTATCGTTCCACTGCTCGTAACAGGCATGTTTTATTTCATGTTTGGCAATATCGCAGACGGGGGTGAGTTTAACCTCCCACGCACAAAAGTAATCATCGCTAATTTAGACGAGGGCGGGCCCAAATTCCAAGTCGATACCGATAATATCCCGGGGGGAGAAAGCGCCGATTCAATGGGCGATCTGATCGTCAGCATTATGGAGAGCGAAGAGATGTCTGCATTAATCGCTCCTACTTATGCTGAAAGTGCCGAGATTGCCCGCAAAGCAGTAGATAGCCAGGATGCACAGGTCGCGATCATTATCCCCGCAGATTTTTCTGATGAATTTGCAGATATTTACGGTAAAGCCGCCATTGAGTTCTACCAAGACCCAACGCTAACGCTTGGGCCTGGCATCATGCGCTCAATCATGAATCGCTTCATGGATGGCATGTCTGGGGTCAAAATAGCCCTCACCCTCTTTCTCGAAGATGCCCCTCCAGAAGATGCAGCATTGGTCGGGCAAGTTGTTCAGCAATATCTACATCTCTCTCTTGCGCAGGAAGACGATATTGAAACTGAATTACTCGATGTACGCACCCCAACCAACGCGCAGGAAAATAAAGCGGAGCAAAGTGAAAATCTGCTCTTGAGCATCATCAGCCCTATCATGGGCGGGATGATGGTTTTCTACGCCTTCTTCACAGGCTCATCTACAGCGCAAAGCATCTTAAAGGAAGAAGAGGAATTCACACTCCAACGCATCTTTACCACGCCCACGTCACAAACAACTATTTTGGGAGGAAAATTGCTCGCCGTTTTCATGACAGTCTCCGTACAGGTCACGGTTCTGCTCATTGCGGCACGCCTACTCTTCAACATAGAATGGGGTGCCCTTCCTTCAGTAATACTGGCGGCATTGGGCATCATTTTTAGCGCATCTTCATTTGGTATTTTTCTTAATTCCTTCCTCAAAGATTCAAAACAAGGTGGCGTCCTTTTTGGCGGTCTCCTGACTATCACAGGCATGATCGGCATGATCGGTGCTTTAGCCGGAGACTCCCCTGTAGCAAGGAAGCTGAGCAACAGTGTCTCCCTCTTCGTTCCTCAAGGTTGGGCATTGCGTGGCCTAACGCAAGCAATGAGCGGCGCAGAAATCTCAGCCCTACTCATCACCGCCCTCGTTTTGCTCGCCTGGAGCACAGCCTTCTTTGCCATCGGCACTTGGCGATTTACAAAACGTTTTGCATAGGATTTTGCCATGATTCGTATTCTTGACATCACAAAAAAAGATTTGATCCAACTCATGCGCGATTTCAAAACCTTCTTGTTTTTGCTTATCATGCCGATACTTTTTACCGTCCTCTTTGGGTATGCCTTCGGCGGAATCGGAGGAAGTGGAGAAAGCGATTCGCGCCTGCCGGTTGGGTTTCTGAATCAAGATGACCGTTGGGTTAGCGATTCTCTGCACGACTTACTAGCGGATTCGGAAACGATTCGCCTCCACGAAAGCGAAATCATCAGCGCATCGCTCCTGGACGAGATGGTTGCTGAGGGGGAACTGGCAGCTGCTGTCATCATCCCTCCTGGATACGGTAAAGCGACATTATCCGATAAAAATGCACGCCTGATCGTTATCGCTGATACCAACACAAGCGCATGGATAACGATCGAAGCAGAATTGCTCAGCCTCGTCGGTCGGCTAGACGGTGCTGCCCGCACAGCCACCATCATGGACGAATTTGCCGGAAAGCGAATTCCATTCCGATACGGATTTGAGCAAACCCTAAAAGCTTGGGACGATCCACCCATCACCATTATTGAAACAACAAGCAGTGCCCTCAAAGAAACAGATGAAGGTATCGCATCTCTGGCGCATACCGCCCCGGGCATGATGCTCCAATTTGCAATTGCCGGACTGCTTACCGCCGCGCAAATTATCGTCAGCGAACGTAAAACACGCACTTTGCAACGCTTACTGACCACATCCGTGCGCCGAATCCATATTTTACTGGGGCATTATCTGGCAATTTTCTCGCTAATTTTCACCCAATTTATGACCCTGATCCTCTTTGGGCAATTCTTCCTGAATATCAACTATTTTCGGGTTGCTGAAGCCACCTTTTTGGTTGCCTTTTGCGCCGCTGCCGCCATCTCTGCGATGGGATTATTAATTGGCATTCTCGCCCAAAATGAAGAGCAAGCCATCGCCTTTTCGCTCATCCCGATGTTTGTGCTTTCTGCCATGGGTGGGGCATGGGTGCCCCTGGAATTCACTGGTGAAACATTCCAGATCATCGGGCATATTTCACCAGTTGCCTGGGCAATGGACGGATTCAAAAATATCAGCGTACGTGGATTTGGCTTCAGTTCAGTCATCATCCCCTCTCTAGCACTGGCTGCTTATGCTGCCTTCTTCTTCGGGCTATCTCTATGGCGATTGAATGTGGCAGAGGAAAAATAAAACTCACCCACTTTGAAATTATCCTAATCTAATGCCGCTCTAGCTGGGTATACAACCCACTCAGAGCATTTTATAACTATTTGGAGACAACTTATGAGCATAGAATTTGAAGTTTCAGATCTAATCCCGGCATCCCCGGATGTGGTTTACACCGCGTGGCTCGATTCAGATGAACATACCAAAATGACAGGTGGTCAGGCAAAAGTTTCTGCCAAAGTTGGAGAAAGATTCGAAGCCTGGGATGGATATATTCAGGGCAAAAATCTTGAATTGGATTCACCCAAGCGTATCCTGCAAAATTGGCGAACAAGCGAGTTTGAAGATTCTGAAAATGATTCTCTGCTCGAGATTTTATTCGAAGCAGAGCAAGATGAAACAAGAATCGTGATCCGTCATTCCAATCTCCCTGAGCACGGGATGCAATATCAGCAAGGCTGGGTCGATGCTTATTTCATTCCAATGAAAGCGTATTTTACTGAGAAAGAGTAGATTTTTTTTCATATTTTCTAGTTGCAATGCTCTGCGTTGCAACTTCTCTGCAATATCCCAACGCAGAGCGTTGGGACTAGGAAAAAAGCTGGAGCCAGCCATGACCGTAGGACAAGCATTTGATCGATCTGTAAAATATTATGATGATTGGATGAAACTGGCATTACCGAGCTACGATGCACTTTTTTCAACTGCGCTGGAGCTAATTCCATTTGATGAAAAAAGCCCAATCAAAGTCTTGGATTTAGGCGCAGGGACGGGGTTATTCTCAGAGCATATTCTTTCAAAATACCCCAAGGCTGAATTCCTTTTATCTGATCTTGCGCCGAAAATGCTTGAGGTGGCAAAAGAAAGATTCAGGGGAAACGATGGGCAATTTAAATATCTTGTAGATGATTACAGGCATTATCAAGTCACAAGAAAGTACGATCTCGTTATTTCAAGCCTGTCTATTCATCATCTTGAAGATATCGAAAAGAAAAATTTATTTACCAAGATCTATCAATCCCTGAAAAACACAGGCATATTTATCAACATCGATCAAATTAAGGGGCCAACACAAAGTATTCAGGATTTGTATTGGAGCGATTGGCTGAGAAAGGTAAGAGAAAAAGAGGCGCCAGAAGAGCAAATTTTGGCGAGTATTCAGCGCAGAAAAGAATATGATAAAGATGCCCTTTTGGTCGATCAGTTGCGATGGCTTTCAGAAGCTGGTTTCGCAAATGCAGATTGTGTATACAAGAATTATTTTATTGGCGTATTCTTTGCTTCAAAAGAGATAAATAATTAGGGCTTTCCTTTTGCTACATCAGTTTCATCATTCCCATCCTGACGTAATTTTTTAGCCTTCTTCTTCAACTCATCGAAGAACTCTGTTTCAACGACTTCCTTGACCTGTTCGTCTCGCTGTATCTGGTCAATCTTGATTGTCAACTCCTGTACCTGCCGTTTGAGCTTGCCTGTGCGAGCGTATACATCCCCAGCCATTTTGTGAAAAACCTGTGCCAGCTTGCCCAATTCGTCAGAACGGGATGTGACGGCTTGCAGAGAACTACTTTCTAGGTCGGTAGAGAAGTTCTCGTCCACGCTGATTTTCTGCGCCAGCGCGCTCAAGACATCTACAGGCTGGATAACATATTTGTTGAGTAGGAAATTGATCAGCAACGTAACGAGCGCAAAGATGACGATGAAAACGGTCATCACGAGCATAAAGGTTTGCAAGGCTGCGTTGAAGACCTCGGCAGCGGGGACATAGATAATTTGCGTGGCGACGATCTCCCCCACTTCCCAGCCAAAGCCACCTTTATCGCCATAGGTTACGAGCAAACTGTTGGGGGCATCGGCTGGATCACCGTGGCACTCAAGACAACTTTCAGAACCGATCGCTAGAGGGCGGGCAATGTAAAATAAGCGTTCGCCGTGCAAAGTGCGGTACCCGTTCACCTCTCCAGTTGTATTCCCAGAAATCATTTCGCTCAACAATTCAGCTTCAAAATCATCTGCTTTATTAGCCGGGCTAGTGGGGTTAAATGCTGCTTCTTTATACAGATAGGTCTCAAAATCAACTTGACTTCGGAAGTTCTCAAAGACCGTTCGAGCGGAGAAGGCTGGCACTGTTTCGGGAATAAATTCACGACTGGCATCGAGATCATCTTTGAGCAAGGGCCGCACATACGTGGATGTGTAACTGCGTACCGCGTTCATCGATTCGATCAGTAGTGTGCCCTGTACTGATATTTCATCCTGCGCACGCCCCTGCAAGGCGCGCCAATGAGCGGTGCCGCCAACGATGATGCCAACCAGAAAAACAGCCGCCAAGATAAGGGTAAAGCGTTTGCTTAGGGATAATTTCGACATGAGAATCTCCAACACAAAGAATGAACGACAAATAAGACAAGAGTTATCCAATAAAGTATAGCACTCTTTAGCTTCAAAAGCCCATACAGAGCAGGTGACAGTCATCTTTGAGATGACTGTCACCTTTTTTTCTTGTACCATTCCGGGATGAGAATTAATCCCCGTGCTATAATAGCAATTAGCTTTCGTTGCGGATACCACCTGCGGCGGGAGTTAGATCCGCAGGCGTGCTCTAACATGCTTGCGGATTGTTTTTTATCCACACAGGCATTACTATCAGTTCATCTATCTACAAAAGCTATAGGAGCAAACGACAATGATCGAATATAAAACGGGAACAGAGATAATAAACTGGGAATCGCTGGTTGATCTCTATTTTGAAACAGATGGCGTTATCGGTTTGGGGCGGGAAAGAGATTTAGCAACAATCAAAAAAGCCTTTCTCAACACCTACAAAATTGTCACCGCATGGGATGCGGACAAGATAATCGGCGCAGTCAGATTATTATCTGACGGTGTATGTTATGGCTGGATTCACGATATGTCTGTTCATCCAGACTTTCAAAAGAAGGGTATCGGACAAGAGCTAATAAATGAACTGATGAAAGGGGATGAAAATCTTCTTTTCGGGCTAACAGCAGCATTTGGGTCTGAAGAGTTCTACTATAAACTTGGCTTCAAAAGACATAAATCAGTGATGGCAAAATACCCCGGTGAATCAATTTATCTGGAAGATTAAGAGAGCCAAATACTTCTTCTCGCGCGCTATGTAGATCCCACAGGGAAGGGAGGATTATTTTCTTATTATATTGCCCGAGCGAGTAAGCCAAGCGTAGAAATCAACCTCTAGCAAGGAAAAAATATGAATCCACAACGTATTGGAAAATATGCCTGCCTGGAGACGGAACGCAGATTCTTGTTAAATGAACTCCCAGAGCATTTACTTGAAAACTCAACAGGTTGGCTCATCACAGATCGCTATATTCCCAACACACGGATACGCTTACGCCACATGCAATCGCTCTCAGACGATAGAAATATTTATAAGCTAACGCAAAAATATCGCGCTGAACATCAAGATGCTTCTGAGACGACAATCACCAATATCTACCTAACAAAAATTGAATATGATCTCTTTTCTACTTTAGGCGCAAAGCTGCTCAGAAAAAGACGCTACCCATACAAAATAAAAGATCA
Organism: Anaerolineae bacterium; assembly: GCA_018645405.1. Lineage (GTDB taxonomy): Bacteria > Chloroflexota > Anaerolineae > Anaerolineales > Villigracilaceae > Desulfolinea. Next base: position 41,700 of record JABGOQ010000065.1, read on the forward strand.
CACTTTTAGCATTGATATTTTTGAAGGACGGTATCAAGGATTAATTCTTGCAGAAATAGAATTCGAAAAGATAGCAGAAAAAGATAAGTTTCTATTACCCTCCTTTGCAGTCAAAGATATAACAGATGATGTCTTTTTCACTGGTGGGAATTTGGTAAATTTAACAGCCGAAGAGTTCAAAGAAGAGTTATCAAAACAGAAATAATCTAGCAACAAAAGAGATAACCCCGCTAATTAGCGAGGTTATCTCTTCAAGTTTTTATGTTATGGCAAAGGATTCTATTCAGCTTCCACCACCACCCAATCACTCCCTGACCTCCCAAAGACCTCCGGCGAATACATCTCTTCCGCTTTAGCGGGCGGAGCAACAAAGGTGCCAGGCGTAGTAGCGCGAGCGATATAGGAATAATCATAAACCCCATCCCACAATAACGAAGTAAATGCCTCGGCGCGTTCATCGCGTAGATTTTGATGTTCGTACCAGGTTCCCCACCACCACCAGCCGTACATTCTTTCAAATGGATTCGGGGTCTCAACGCCAGCATTCGATGAAACAGCCAGATCAGGATTGACAATCTCTAGCCCAGCAGGGAGCGGATCCACGAGCGCGACGTGGTAACGCCGATTATCGGCGACCATTTTGATTTTGACGCGCACTCTCGCGCCCGCTTTGATATGCCAAATGCCATCTTCGTCTTGCCAGACATCTTCAACATCATCCACGCCTTCGTATTCGCGGGTGACGACAAACCCCATATCGAGCGGATCAAGGTTCAAGTCGGTGGGGGCATATTTTAAGCCGAGCCGATAATAGAGGCGCCCCACGCCCTCTTTGCTGAGAGTCAAATCTTGCCAGTCAGCACCGTCCACGAGATAGGTCATCGGGATATTCGTCTCGTGTCTATTGGTGGAGTAGCCTTCGTAGGCGTGCTCGCCCGCGTACGTCTCTCCCAGCCAAATCCGCGCTACAAAATCGGGAGTCTGCGCTTCGTAGGTGTTGAAATAACGATCCATTGCTAAGAGCACGAAGACGTTTTCTTGCGTGCTACCCCAACGTCCGCGCGTGCGATGCGCCAGCAATCCGTTGACCAATTTCGGGATCAAGTCGGCGTTCGGGTCGTCGGCAATCATCGCGTCCAGCAAGACCGCATCCGCTCGTCTGTTTGAGGAGAGAATCAGGTAGGTTTGGTCATCGTAGCTGGTCGTGAAGTTGGCGGCACCCGCTGTCTCCACGACGTGGTTGTTGACGTAAACGCGTATCAAGTCCAAATCACGCGCGGCGTTCGGGTCGTCCACCAAAACCTGCCAAATCCAGCCAATCGCCTCGAAAGAAAAGTCTTCCAGCGGGGCTTCCTGGAGCAAATTTCGCGCCTTCGCCGCATCGTTATCGCCCATCAAATCACGCACATAAAGCGCATACGCACTCAGCACGCGGCGGGTATATTGGCTGTACCAGTGGGGGTAATGGCTCTCAATATCGGTCAGGTAATAGCGCAAATTCTCCTGCATTTCAGGCGGGATTTCAAAGCCCTTATCTTTCGCACGCTGGAGTGCATGAGCAACGTGGATGGTATTAAACGGGATGGATTCCTGTCCGCGCCGCCAATATGGGAAACCGCCATCATAATTTTGGATGCCTTGCAGGCGAGTCACGTCCCTGTTTACACTTGCTACCATTTCATCAGCGGATGGCAGCCCCTCGGCTTGGAACGCGTTTAATACATCGCGAAGTGCGGCGATGCCCATAATGCGCGAGCTGAGTTGCTCGGTGCAGGCGTAGGGATATTTGGCGAGATACATCACCGCGTCTGTGAGCGTCTGCAACGCCGTAGACGATGTTTGGATCTCCAACCCGCCAAATTGGGCGTAAACATCGCTCGGTTTTGCGATAGGTTGAGCGATTGCACCCTCGTCAACAACACCATAAGTGGCGAAGGCCTCTGTGGTCGCGGGCGTGTAGACGGGGAGTTCGAGCGTTGCCGCATCGGCATAAGAGCCAGATACCGCCCCAATTTGGAATTGGGCGATTCCTGCCATTTCTGTTTCAGCTGCGAAACGCACTTCAACTCTATCGTTAGCGGGAACGGTCACGCGTTGCCCTGCGCCTTCGGGGAGCGTGATATTGGTTGCCTGTAGCGCAACATCTACTTCGATATCTTCATCGGTCTGGTTTTGGAGCAAAATCGGGAGTTCAAATTTATCGCCAAAATTCAAGAAGCGCGGCGCAGAGGGGCGTACCATCAGTGGCAGACGCGCCGTTAAGCTCGATTCAGTTTTGCCGAATTGATTGCCGCCAGAATCGACAGCCACGACCATGACGCGATAGCGCGTCAGGTTGTCGGGGACTTCGATTTGGAGAGTCGCTTTGCCATTTTCGTCAGTTCTAACTTCGGCTTCAAAGGCGGCAAGGGGATTGAAATCGCTACGAACGGCAATTTGTGGCTGAGGTGCGCCACTGCCGCCCATACCATCGGCTTCCATTTCAGCCATTGGAGCAGCAGCCATTTCCATCGCTTCTTCCATCACCGCGCCCTCGCCAACAGATTTGAACATGGAATCATCGAGAGATTGTGTTGCCATCACTTCATTTTCAGCACCACGTGCGGCTTCGGCTAATGCAAGCGGGTTTGTGAGAACAATACTCGCCCTTCCATATACACTGCTCAAATCAGATGAGCGTTGTGAGTAGAAAGTGGTAATTGGGTCGGCGAGTTGGTAATTTGTTAGCGCAAGAATTGATTCATCCACGACAACAACGGCAAGTTCTGCATTTGCGACCGGATTTCCGCTCGCATCTTTGAGTTCTAGGTCGAGGGTCGTTTTTTCACCGGGTTCAATTTCAGCATCTGCGAGGATAGCATCCACAGCCAGAGTGCGAGTATAGGGCGGGATACTGAGATTTAGATTGGCGGTTGCGTAGGCGGGGCGGGCAGGTGCGTCCACAACGGGATCACCTGCATCGTCCACGCGCGGCGCAGCACCAACCGCGTCCACTTGGATGTGGATGTTGGGAATCTGCTCATCTCTTATCGGCACGCGCAGAGTCTGCGTCCCCTCTTCAATTAAATGTCTTTCGGTATATAAAATCCCGCTGCGGCTGACCGTGACCAAAATTTCGGCCGGGGTGAAGGGCGTTTGGACGAGAATTTCGGCGACATCGCCAGGCTGATACTCATCTTTGTCGGGGATCAGGGTGATTTCTTCCTGCTCAACATTTCTGCTGGGAGGACGCTCGCCGCCGCTGACCCAGCGCGTGAAGCGGCTCTGATTCTTGCGCCCTTCGGCATCGGTGATCGTGGCGGTGATTTGATAACGCCCGCCAACGGAAGTTTCAAAGGAGCAGGAAATTGGCTCAAGCGTGGAAGTGATTTCGCAGGTCTGCGGGTCAACAAGTGCTTCGTGCCAGCCACCTTGCGATTTCCACTGGACGCGAGCGGCTTCTATGGTAATTTGGCGGTCGGCGATGGCGTTGCCCTCCAAGTCGGTCAGGATGGCTTCAATTTCCAATGGCTCGCCACGCTCGACAAAATATCGCTCGCTGCGGATGCCAACATAGAGATCGGCGGGATGCACGAGCAGGCTGGTTGCGCTCGTCCACGCCTGACGGTTGAGATCCATAACGGTCGCTTCGGCGGTGATGCTGGTGGGGCGAGTCGTTTCGCCATCAAAATCGATGCGTAGGAAGTGCTCGCCATTGCCATCAGTCACGCCCGTAAAACTTTCAGATTGCGGTTCTTCGAAGCCGCCGTCAAAATAATGCCACCACGGAGTCCAGAAACCAAAAGTGAACTTATTCCAATTTGGCGGGGAGTAATTTGTCTCGGATGAATTCACCCACCAATTTGTTTCAGCGTTCGGGAGCGCGCCACCGGCGAAGTATTTTGCTTCTACCGCGACTATGGCGTGTTCTCCCACGAAATAAGGAGCTTCTGTTTCATTGCCTGCCAAAACTTCAAATTCTGGGCGGCGAAATTCCTGGATTTGGAAGGAGTGGGTATGCGAGTAATAATCTACATTCAAACTTCCTTCGGCGTTAAGCTGCAATTGTGTGTAACCTAAGTTGACGTTTTCTGGTAATTCAAGCACCAAATCAAAGCCACCGAGCAAATTGACATCAACTCGCCCTGTGGCTAATTCATTTCCTTGCGCACCGATCAATGAATAATTCACGCCAGTCAAGGCGTCGCCAAAGAGAGAAATATCTCCCAATTGCCCACCACCAACATTACGGATCCAGCCCTTGAGATGGACTTCTTCACCGGGTCTATACATGGCTCGGTCGTCATAAACAAACCAGCGCAAAATGTCAGAAACCGAATACGTCGTCCAGCCATACTCATCCCAATAATGGGTGTTACGCGGCAGCATCGCAATATCGTCGCCGATTTGCGCGGTCAAATATGATGCCCCGCCAGAAGGCAAATCAAGTTTTGCGATGCCATCTTCGCCAGTTGTGGCGTTAACGTCGTCATCATCGGCTGAAATTTTCACGTTCCCCAAAGGTGCGCCATCTGCGAGCGAACTTGTCCAGATCACAAACTCGCTGTGGTCAGAGAAAGCATCCAAGCCAATTTGTGTGACCTGCGCCCAGACATTTACCGTTTCATAATAATTATCTGTCTCAAAAATGCTCTGGTGCGGCTTCACCATCACCGCAAAATGACCGAAATCGCCCTGCAAATATTCGCTCAAATCGAGATTGATTTCTGTCAAAACATCCGTCTTGGCATCCACTTTTTGCGTCTCGTCCAGCAGCAATTTTCCGGGCGGGTCAATATGCTCATCCGTCCACTGATACTCGTCGAGATATTTCAGATACGCCGCCCAATCAGAGGGCTGAACGGCATAAATCTGCACGTCCAATTTTTTATAATTCATCACATAAAGGGAGATAGCGGGATTCGCATCGCTCGGATCAAGAGTGATGAAGCGTTGGTCAGGACCTACCAGGAATGGATTCGCCGAACCGATCTTGAACCGAACTTGCTCATCCCTCCCCAACATTTGCCCGAAAATATCTTTAATCTCCCCACTGACCTTCACCTTATACGTTGTTCTGCCCTCTGTCATTCCACTGATCTGAATCGTATTTCCGTAAACATTTACAGACACGCCGAGCAATTCAGGCGAAATCTCTAAAAGTGATTCGTCAAAATCTTCTGCATCAATGGGATTATTGAACTCAATCGTCAAAGGCATTAATGGGCGGCACTCGTCTCCCCAGCCGCAATGATGATCGGTCAATTTCAGCGGCGCGTAAGTATAAAAAGAATAGCTCAGCGCACTTGTCGTCAAAAGCGGACCTTCCGCCGAGGGCGCACCACCTTCTATAGTGACGTAAGTCTCCGCATCAGCAGGGAGTGATTCATACGCCCGAAAAACCAAATATCGGCTTTCTTGCGCGTTCTCTACCATCGCAGAAATGGTCTCATCTTCGGCAATCTCTTCTTCGGTGGCTAATTTTATATCTACATTTCTACCATCGGCGTTAACAGCAATATGCCCTAATAAATTTTCAGGGTCAATACGCTGATTAAAGGAAATAAAGAAAAGTGGCTCTAAAGGTTGCGGTTCCCCACTATATGGGAGATGTCTATCCATTTGTAGCGCGGGCGTGCTAAAAGTGAATTCCACGCTTTCCCCTAAAACGCCCCCAACAGCCGATTCTGTCCCCGCTGGGATAACGACCTGATACTCAGTTGCCATCGGCATCCGATCTATGAGTTCAGAATCATATTGAAAATTGAGAGTCTTTGTTCCCAGCCAACGCCACGTCCCCGGTAAGGCGGGGGAAATTTGGACAGGTACATCCATCTCGACTAAATCTTCGATGGTCGTTAACGGCACCATCGGCTGATTAAAAGTGATGTTTACAAAAGGCGCGATGGGAATTTCGCCTTCGGGCGAATAGCGCAAAACTTCCAAATCGCCGTATTCAGCGGTCACCGTAGCCGCGTCCGCATCTGGAGGGAAAGATTCTTCGAGGGTCTCACCCGGTCGCGGTGGCGGGATGACTTCGCCCGGCAAATTGAAATCGACCGCATCAGCCGGATCAGCGATAAGGGCAGGCAAACGATCTAAAAGAGAAGCAAGCTCATCGTCCGCGAGTGTTTCGCCGCGCACAAATGTCGAAGGCGCGGCGATGTCGGGTTGCGCCTTTCCTTCGCTTAGTCGCAAGCCGAGCGGCGTCCCATCATCTTCATCGGGTACTGGCACACCCTCGCTGCTCCCCTCAACAGGTGTTGGCAGAGCGTGTTCTGGCGTACTTGCATCCTGCCAGGCACGAATAAGCAAAAAGCCTGCTCCCCCAACAACGATCAAAGTGACTATAGCAACAGCGCTCATAAGTAATTTACTCTTCTTCATGGTGCTTCTCCTTTTATGGACACTTCTATTCTAACTTGAAGCACAGACGCTTTCAATCGCCAATTGGTTCCCGCATTTTTTTAACGCGAATGTTCGCGAATTGACGAATGACGCGAATAACAGCTTTTAAAATTAAAAACATTCGCGGTAAAATCATTCTATGCTAACTCTTACCCCCCTCCCCGAAATCCCCCTGATCCAAAAAGGTGATAATCTCGCCGAAATTATTTTAGAGTCTTGCCAACGCGCTAACCTAAAACTTGTAGACGATGATATCCTCGTGCTCGCCCAAAAAATTGTCAGCAAAGCAGAGGGTAGGCTGGTTAATTTAGCAGATGTGGAGCCGAGTCCGCGCGCCTTTCAACTTGCTGAGGAGACCGATAAAGATCCGCGCGTTGTTGAGCTGATTCTCGCCGAAAGCAACGAGATTGTGCGTACTTGCCCCGGGCTGATTGTGGTGGAGCATAAGCAGGGATTTATATGCGCAAATGCGGGGATTGATCGGTCGAATGTTGAATTCGTTCCCCGCCCTCACTCTAGCCCTCTCCTTCAGGGAGAGGGGGCACTTGAGGATGAATACGTTCTCCTCCTCCCCAAAGACTCCGATAAATCGGCTACAGCATTGCGCGAAAAACTAGAAAAAGCTACGGGGGTAAAACTGGGCATTCTCATCATCGACTCACACGGACGCGCATGGCGAAACGGGACAGTAGGGATGACTATCGGCATCTCAGGCGTCCCCGCACTAGTTGATTTGCGCGGAGATGAAGATTTATTTGGGCGCGAATTGAAAATCACCCAGGTCGGTGCAGCCGACGAATTAGCGGCAGCTGCGTCCCTTATGATGGGTCAAAGCAACGAGGGCAAGCCCATTGTCCACGTGCGAGGCTTCCCATATCCGCTTAGAGAGAGTAAACTGAAAGAGTTGATTCGCTCCAAAGAAGAGGATTTATTCAGATAATGCACGGACTCGTCTCACTTCTCGACGAAAAACATACCCAGAAAACCAAAGAAATCTGGCAAACGCTAAAAGAAAAATGCAGATTTGGCGGGATCGACTCTACACCCTTCCCACATTTTTCATGGCTGATTGCAGAAGATTTTAATTGGCCTGCACTCAAAAAGTGTATGGAAGAAATTGCCGCAGAAACGCATCCTTTCACCGTGCAAACAAATGGATTAGGCATTTTCAGCGGATATCTCCCCGTGATTTATATTCCCCTTGTGCGAACAGAAGCACTAAGCAAATTGCATCGTCTAATTTGGGAACGCACGCAAGAGATCGGAACAAATATCGTCAGCTATTATGCGCCAGAAAACTGGACTCCCCATATCACCTTAGCCTACGAAGATATTAAGAGAGGGAATATTTCTTGTGCCATGCAAAAGTTGGCTTTTCAAAACTTCAAATGGAAATTTGAAGTAGACAATCTCAGCTTCATTCAACAAGAAGATGACGTAATAGGACAAATGCAATCTAAATTCAAATTTAAAGGAAGCAAATAATGAATATCCCTGAAAATTATCAAGACCTACTCAAAGATGATACCAAAGCCTATCTTTTTCTTGCCACCATCATGGCAGATGGCACTCCACAGGTTACGCCTGTTTGGTTTAGCGCAGAAGAAAACTATATTCTGATCAACACGGCCGCAGGGCGCATCAAAGATCATAATATGCAAGCCCGCCCTCATGTTGCGATGGTCATCCAAGACCCCAATGATCCTTACCGCTATATGCAAATTCGCGGAAAAATTGCCGAGCGCACCACGGAAGGCGCGGTAGCTCATATCCATGCGCTTTCGCAAAAATATATGGGCAAAGACTGGAATATCCCCGCAGGTGAAGAGCGCGTGATTTTCAAAATCTCAATAGATAAAGTCAGCGGGCACTAAAAAAAGTAAGAAGTGAAGCGTGTTTCACTCTTCACTCCTTACTTGTCAATTATTTTTCTCTTTCCCACTCCAACTATCAATATCCATCCGAATCACTGCCGTGACTTTCAAGTCAATATCTGTCGTTGATTCATAATCTACATCTGGCTTTAACTCGGGAAAATGCTTATCCATCAGCAACTGCAAACCGTGTTTGGCTTCATCTATATCTTCGACAATAGAGAGTTGCCCAAAAGCGACCACGCCCTTATATTTCACCCCAAAATTCATCGCGCGTTCTGCCACAAGCCAATCGCCCATTTCACTCACATTTAAATTCGCCTTCGCACCCAACTCCGCCTGCTCAAAAGTGCGTCCTTTGCGCGCGCCATGAAAATAAACGGCATGACTTTCAGCATCATAAGCGAAATTGCGAGATACGGTAAAAGGTTGTCCATCTTTACAGGTCGCCAATACGCCATAGCCGGCGCGGTTTAGCAATGCAATAATCCAATCTTTATCTGTGATTTCGCGATCTTTTCGTCTTATTTTAGTCAGGGATTCACCCATTTTCGTACTCTCCTTGAAAGATAGAATAAGCGCGGATTATAATCTGATTTATGAATGAATTCCACCATTTTTTGCGAACGAGGAGATCCGTCCGCCGCTTCAAACCTGACCCTGTGCCTGCTTCCATTGTGGACAGGATTCTTGCCACCACAATTTTTGCCCCGTCTGCGCACAACCTGCAACCTTGGCGATTTGCCCTCATCCAAAGCGGTTCAGCAAAAGAAAAGTTGGGGAACGCACTCACGTCCAAAATGAGAGCGGATTCAGAAGCTAAAGGCGAGAACCAAGCCGAGATAGAGAATCGCGTCAACAACTCACTTCGACGCATAGCCGAAGCACCCGTCATTATCCTGCTTTGCCGAGATGTGTCTGCAATCCGCACAGAAGAACCAGAAGAAACAACAATGAGCATCCAGTCAGTTGCGACTGCAGGATTGCAGCTTCTCCTTGCTGCACATGCCGAAGGTCTCGGAGGCAATTGGATCTGCTGGCCGCTTTATGCACAGGAAGCTGTGCAAGATGTGCTAAAATTATCAACTGAATGGCAAGCACAAGCAATGATTTTTTTGGGGTTTGAAGATGAAAAACCCAAAGAGGCTCTCCGTCAATCTGTTAAGGGGTTGATAACTTATCGATAAGAATGTTCGCAATTCCACGGTAGAATGCTCTAAGTCATGAATCTTAAATCCTTTCTATCCTCACCTCGCTTCAAGGGCAACGCAGAAAAGACACAGCAGGCTATCGTGCTTAATGCATCGCTGTGGTCTATCATTGCTTTATTAGTCTTGATGATTATCGGAAATTATCTTGGGGGGCAAACACCACTTTTAGTCAATACCCTTAATTTCTCTTTTGTGGCCATCTGTTTTGGAATACGCTTTATATTACATCGAGGCTGGCTGAAAACAGTAACCGGTATCTTAATATTTATAGGGACAATTTACATCACCTTCTTGATCATCACCCTCGGTACAATACGAACTCCAGCTACGATGGCATATGTCATGGCTGTCATATTCACTGGTTTACAATTTGGAAAGAAGGGTGTCTTTTTAGCAACTACATTAATATCTTGCATTATAGGAGGGCTGATTTTAGCTGAGCAAAATAGTTTATTAGCAAAACCAGATTTCACTGTTGGCATAACACAATGGATCTCATATACCCTTCAGCTTGGCTTTACTGGAATTTTGACTTTACTTGCCTTAAATATCACCCAACGCAATTTACAACGTGCTGAACAAGAAATTGAAAGGCGCAAGCGCGTCGAAAAAACGCTCAAAACACTCTCCTATGCCATAGACCATAATCCTGCATCCATAATTATTACGGGGCCAAATGGGGAAATTCAAGAAGTAAACCCTAAATTCGAACAACTAACTGGTTACACAATTGATGAAGTACGTGGAAAAAATCTACGATTACTACAATCTGGCACACATTCAAAAGAATTTTATAAAAATCTATGGGGTACCATCACCTCGGGCAAGGAATGGTTCGGAGAATTTCATAACAAGAAAAAAAACGGAGAGCTATATTGGGAAAAAGCCTCAATCTCACCAGTGCTTGATGAAAACAAAAGAATTTCCCATTTCGTTGCGGTTAAAGAGGATATTACAGAGCAAAAAAGGGTTAGCGAAGAACAAAAGGAAACCAACCGACAATTACAGTCTCAACTCATAAAGATTACTGAACTACAATCTACTTTGCACAAACAAGCCATGCGCGATCCACTGACCGGACTATATAACCGTCGATATATGGACGAGGCTTTAGAAAAAGAGTTTGCGAGGGCAAAGCGAGAGAAATATCTCGTTACCCTTATTTTGCTCGATTTAGACTACTTGAAGAAATTCAATGACTCAGGGGGACACGCAACAGGGGATATCGCCCTCCGCAGGCTTGCAGGCTTACTCGCTACATCTACACGAACAGAAGATATCGTTTGCCGTTTCGGTGGAGATGAATTTATCGTGATCCTGCCCAATACAACAGGTGAAAATGCGCCCAAACGTGCCGAGAAATGGCGTAATCAAATAGAAGTATTCACATTGCTTCACCGCAAAGATCAAGCTTTGCGCATTACCTTCTCAGCAGGTATCGCCACATACCCTACGCACGGCCAAACGATTGAAGAAATCCTCAAGCGCGCCGATATAGCCCTCTATCGCGCAAAATTGAATGGACGAGATCGCTCTGAGTTATTTAATCAGGAAGAGATGTAATATAGACATGAAAATCGTTGCTCTAGCTGGTGGTGTCGGTGGGGCAAAACTTGCTCACGGACTCGCTCAAATTCTCCCTCCTGAAAATCTGACAACCATCGTTAATACGGGGGATGATTTTGAACATCTTGGCTTAAATATCTCACCCGATTTGGATACGGTTTGTTATACCTTGGCGGGATTAGCGAATCCTGTAACAGGGTGGGGGCGTGTAGATGAATCATGGAACGTATTTGAAAATCTAGAGCAACTCGGCGCACCAACATGGTTCAGGCTTGGAGACCAAGATCTCGGCACGCATTTGGAGAGAAGCAGACGACTCCGCAAAGGTGATACTCTTTCAGCCATCACCAATGATTTTTGCAAAGCATGGGGGATCAAGCACACGATTTTGCCGATGACAGATGACCCCATGCCAACAATAGTTGATACTGTTGAGAAGGGGGAACTCACCTTTCAAGAATATTTTGTCCATCAATGCTGTAAGCCGAAGGTAAAAGGCTTCCGCTTCGAGGCCGTTGAGAAAGCGCGTCCTGCGCCAGGTGTTCTTGAAGCCATCGACCAAGCTGATGCGATCGTCATTTGCCCATCCAACCCCTGGGTGAGTATCGATCCTATTTTGGCGGTAGCAAGCCTAAATCACGCATGCGTCGTTGCCCTATCCCCGATCATTGGAGGAGAAACTGTAAAAGGTCCCGCGGCGAAGATGTATAGAGAGTTGGAAATCTCCCCATCAGCATTGGCTGTGGCAAAACATTACGAGGGGCTTTTGAGCGGATTTATCTTCGACCAAGTAGACAAAGAGCTAAAGTTTGAAATCGAAAATCTAGGAATGCAGACAATGATGACGGACTCCTTGATGAAAAATTTAGAAGGAAAAATACGTGTTGCAAAAGATGTGCTAAAATTCATAGATACTCTGCTTTGAAAGGATTTTTATGACAATCTGGGCAATCGTGCCAGTAAAGCCTTTACGGCGTGGAAAATCACGCCTGGCTGAAATGCTAACCGAAGATGAACGAACAGAACTAAATAGCCAGCTACTTGCGCATACCTTGGCAACCCTGAAGAAAACACCCGAAGTTGAAGAAGTATTGGTTGTTAGCCGTGACCCAAAAGCCTTGGCAATAGCGCGTGACCATAATGCACGTACCATCCGAGAAAACAGTTCACCAAGCTTAAATACTGCTTTAGAGCGAGCAACTGCCGTTGCAAAAATGTACACAAGCAATGGCGTATTGATCGTACCCGCAGATTTGCCATTAATTTCGCAAGAGGATATTCAGAAAATAATCTCTGTTGGTAATCGCCATAAACGCATAGTCGTGATCACACCTGACCGTCATAAGAACGGGACAAACGCTCTGCTCGTTTCTCCAGCAGGAATCATTGATTATGATTATGGGGAGAAATCATTTGAACGACATTGCGAACGCGCTCGAAAAGCTGGCGCAAAATTAGAGATCTGTACGCTCCCTTCTATCGAGTTAGACCTTGATCTCCCCGAAGATTTGGAGTTGGTGGCAGAGGAGATTAATTTTTCTTTTGGTGCCCAATAAAGAGTAAGCATAATTTCTAAAACAAAGCTCATTGAGCGTTTTGAGAAAAAGAAAGGATGGGGGAAGAATGTAAATAGTACGGTTTTTCGATTAGTCCATATTTGTTGAACCATCTATTAAGGAGAAATACATGTCCGACATAATGCGCCCTATCAAGTTCAAAGATTTGCTTACTTGGGCAACCAAAGAATACGAAACCCAACAAAGCATCTTTACTATCCCCGAAGGAAAGTTTTATTATAAGAAAGACAAAGCCTATTTCGAGATATTTGGTGAAAAATGCGAAACAGCAATAGGTCCTGCTGCAGGACCTGCCACCCAGCAAGCCATGAACTTGGCTGTCTCTTATCTCACAGGGGGGCGTTTCTTTGAGCTGAAAACTGTCCAGATTTTAGATTCGCTTGAAATTGAGAAGCCCTGTATTGACATCCCCGATGAGGGCTATAACACCGAATGGTCTACAGAATTTAGCGTACCAGAAGCCTTTGATGAGTATGTAAAAGGCTGGTTCCTTGTCCATGTTTTGGATAAGATGCTGGGCATTTCTCAACTCGATGAACGTGGTTTCGTCTTCAATATGAGTGTGGGCTACGACCTTGAAGGCATCAAGACGCCCAAAATCGACAACTTCATTGAAGGATTGAAAGATGCTTCTGAGACAGCTATTTTTCAGGAGTGCGTTAATGATTTAAAAACAGCAATTGAAGCGGGACAAATCCCTAATATCAGTAATCCTGCCTTTGCGGATTCGATTTCTCCGAAAATCTCCAAATCTATTACGCTTTCGACCATGCACGGAACGCCACCCGATGAGCAAGAAGGGATTTGCCGCTATCTAATTGGTGAGAAGAAGGTGCATACCTTCGTCAAACTCAACCCGACTCTCTTGGGCTACGATTATGTTCGAGATGTTTTTGACCGACAAGAATTCGATCATATCGAAATGAAGCCCGAATCCTTCGAACATGATATGAAATATGACGATGCTGTACAAATGATTCGCAGTTTGAAAGCCTTTGCAAAGGAAAATGGTGTAGATTTTGGGGTCAAATTAACCAATACGCTCGCCGTCATCAATGATGGGGCCAGACTGCCCACCGGTGAAATGTATATGAGTGGACGCGCACTTTACCCCCTCACGGTAAATTTATGCAATAAACTCGCTCAGGAATTCAAGGGCGATCTCGCTATTTCATATTCAGGTGGGGCAACTTATCACAATATCGACGATCTGTTCACAAGCGGTATCAAGCCGATTACACTAGCGACCGATTTGTTGAAGCCAGGCGGATATTCACGGCTAAATCAACTGTCAAATGTTCTCGAACGCCCAATGGCAGAAAATCCCTCCAGAGAAATTGATTTAGAAAAGCTCCAAAGCGTTGCCGATAACGCTATCGTTGACGAACACTATCATAAAGAATCGAAGCCTTCTGCGCCAATGAAAACTGACCAAAAATTGGGCTTGCTGGATTGCTTTGTTGCGCCCTGCGTGGTCGCCTGCCCCGTTCACCAAGATGTGCCAGAATATATCCAACTGATTGCCGAAGAGCGATTTGCAGATGCCTATGAGCTGATTATCTCCAGCAATGCGATGCCCTTTGTAACGGGATATATTTGCGAAAGTGCCTGCGAATTGAAATGCGTGCGGAACGATTATGAAGAGACGGTGCGCATCCGTGATTTAAAGAGGATTGCCTCCGAAAGAGGTTTTGACGAGGTAATGAGCAATCTCGCGCAAAAAGTACCTCATCGAGATGCAAAAGTGGCAATCATTGGCGCAGGTCCGGCTGGATTATCTTCTGCCTACTTCCTCGGACGTGAAGGTTTTGATGTAACTGTCTTCGATAAAACTGACAAAATCGGCGGGATGGTCACGCATGGCATTGCCGACTACCGCGTACCAGACGAAGCCATCGAAAATGATGTTGAGCTTGTCAAGAAAATGGGTGCAACGTTTGAGCTAAATTGCGACCCGAAAATTGATGTGCAAAAACTAAAAGACGATGGCTTTAAATATGTCCACCTTGCCATCGGTGCGTGGAAATCACGCGATTTGCCGATCGAGGGAGAAACTGACAAAGTGCTCGGTGCGATCAAATTCCTGACACAATTTACAGATAATCCCGCACCGATTCGGCTCGGCAAAAACGTTGCTGTCATCGGCGCAGGCAACTCTGCAATGGATGCTGCGCGCGCTGCGTTGCGCATCACTGGCGTAGAAAATGTCTATATCGTTTATCGACGCTCCCGCAAAGAAATGCCTGCCACACGAGAAGAGTTCCTCGAGACAACACATGATGGCGCAGTTTTTCACGAGTTGGTAAATCCCGTCAGTTTGCACGATGGCGTGCTGAAATGCCAGCAAATGAAACTTGGCGAAAAAGATACCAGTGGACGACGACGACCGATTCCGGTTGAAGGTGATTTTGTCGATTTTGAAATTGATACTGTCATTACTGCCATTGGCGAACTCGTAGAATATGAACTGCTCGAAGCAAATCAACTAATTGCCAATGAAAAAGGCGATATTCCAGTCAATAAATATCACGAAACCGATGTTGAGAATGTCTATCTCGGCGGCGATGCTTATCGTGGTCCTTCTTCGATCATCGAAGCAATTGCAGATGGACGCGCTGTTGCAGAAGGCATCATTGAGAAAGAAAATGTTACCCACGCCCCAATCAAAACTGCTGACGAATATGATTTTGATACTGAAAAACGTTTCGAGGAAATTGCAGAACGCAAAGCAGAAATCACCTCACAAGTCGCACTTGAAGAATTTGATATTGATTTCAGCACCGCTGCCAATCGTTGCCTTTCGTGCAATATCGTTTGTAATAAATGCGTAGAAGTTTGCCCGAATATCGCCAATATCCCGATCAAGGTTGAGAATTTCACAGACCCCAACCAGATTCTACACATCGAAGGTCTCTGCAATGAGTGCGGCAACTGTGCTGTATTCTGCCCCTACGATAGTGATCCTGCCAAAGATAAATTTACCCTTTACTGGACAGTGGATGAGTTTGAAAAAGGCGAGCATGAAGGCTATGTCTACACATCAGAGAATACACTAAAGATGCGACATCGTAGCGATATATATGATCTTGTACTTGAAAATGGAGATATAAGATTTAGCGATTCAACAATTCAGCGAAGTACTGAGATAGATGGCGTTTTAAAGATGATTAGCACCGTTGAAACAGAATATCCTTATTTGCTGCATTTAGATCCTGTAGCATAATATTTTAAAACACAAAGGTCATGAAGGGACACAAAGTGAAAGTTTTTTCTTTGTGAAACTTTGTGGCCTTTGTGTTTAGTATTTCATATCATATTAAAACCCAAAATGACCAAAACCAAACAACCCAACTCAAAAATGTGCTTCGTCTGCGGGCTAGACAATCCCGTTGGATTGAAGTTACATATCTACCAAACTGAACCCGGTGTTATCGAAACCACCTACATCGCTCCCGATTATTTTCAAGGCTACCCGGGTGTTCTCCACGGTGGGATTGTGGCAACCATCCTCGATGAAATTAGCGGACGCGCCCATATGGGCGACCCATCTGAGCCGCGTTTTATGTACACGGGTAAAATGGAAGTGAAATATCGCAAGAACGTTCCCATCGGTATCCCGCTTAAAATTATCGGCAAAGCAGGAAAAATGAAAAAACGCACAGCAGAAGGCTGGGCGGGAATCTATCATCCAGATGGCACTTTGCTTGCAGAAGCATCTGCCTTGCTTTTCAACGTCCCAGAAGAAATGCTTGCATCAACGGATCTTGATGCACTAGGCTGGAAAATATACCCAGACGAAGAATAAGTTTTGATTAGATTATGAGAATAGAACACGGATTTGACGGATTTAGCAGATTTTCATGGATAAAAACCAAAAAGGTCTTAAATCCGCGAGTATCTGTCTAATCTGCATCATCCGCGTTCTATTTTTTTGTTTTTTGACAAGCATCCAGAGTATAATAAGGGTGCTTATTTTTTATACACACTCTTTATGGAGGAGTTTCCATGATTACCCAATACCACCGCCCAAAAACCTTAACTGAAGCACTAGCCCTAATCGCCCAACCGAAGACCTACCCCCTCGGGGGCGGCACTTTGCTCAACCGCTTCAGCAACGAAGAATATGCCGTCGTTGATTTACAATCTTTAGAACTAAACGCCATTGCAAAAAACGGCAATACTCTTCAAATCGGTGCAACAGCCACTTTAGAAGAATTGCTACAATCTGAAGATACCCCAGATGCGCTCAAAAAAGCGATTCAACACGAAGCCGCGCTGAACACACGCAACCTCGCCACTGTTGCAGGAGCATTAGTCTCATCAGATGGACGCTCACCTTTTTCAACAATGATGATGGCTCTCGATGCCAAAATCTCTTTGCGAGATAGCAATAACGAAGAAGAAAATATCCAACTCGGTGATTTTCTACCTTTACATGAAGAAGCTGTCGAAAATAAATTAATGCTAGAAATCGCGATCCCCCTAAATGCCAAAACTGCCTACGAATATGTTGCCCGCACACCAAAAGACAAAGCCATTATCTCTGCTGGGCTAACAGAATGGTCATCAGGACGCACAAGACTCGTTCTTGGCGGTTGGGGAAAATCCCCCTCCTTGGCAATGGATGGCAAAGGCACAGATGGTATCGAAGCCGCCGCTAAAAACGCCGCCCAAGACGCTACCGATGAATGGGCTTCAGCAGAATATCGCCAAGATGTTGCCGCTACTTTAGCAAAACGCTGTCTTTCTTAGCCCTATAGTCTAATTAGTCTGGTAGTCACTTTATCAGACCACTAGACATCACGGAGTGATTATGACCATTCATGGTTTTGAATTAATCAAAGAACAAGATATTCCCGAAATGAATACCAAGGCGCGCCACTTTCGGCATGTCAACAGCGGTGCAGAATTACTCTCTCTTGAAAATGATGACGAGAATAAAGTTTTCTCTGCCAATTTCCGCACCCCACCGAAAACATCAAATGGTGTCGCACATATTCTCGAACACTCCGTGCTGGCTGGCTCCGAAAAATATCCCGTCAAAGAGCCTTTCGTCGAACTTATCAAAGGCTCGCTCAAAACCTTTGTCAACGCCTTCACCTTCCCCGACAAAACCTGCTATCCCTGCGCCAGCCAAAATCTGCAAGATTTCTACAACCTCATCGATGTCTACGTCGATGCTGTTTTTCACCCCCTCCTTCAAGAGCATATTCTTCGCCAAGAAGGTTGGCATTACGAGCTAGAAGATGCCAAAGAAGCGATGATCTACAAAGGCGTTGTTTTCAACGAAATGAAAGGCGCCTATTCAGACCCCAATCGCATTTTGGGTAACGCTAGCCAATTCTCGCTTTTCCCCGATCACGTTTACGGATTATCTTCTGGCGGCGACCCCAAAATTATTCCTGATTTGACGTACGAAGATTTCGTAGCTTTTCACAAGGATTATTATCACCCCTCCAATGCTCGGATTGTTTTTTATGGGGATGATAATCCAGACGAGCGTCTGCGGCTGATGGATACGTATCTCTCTGGTTTTGAGCTTGCTACCCCGCAATCAGCAATTCCTCTGCAACCAAGCATCGATGCCCCGCAAGAAACCACCGTCCCCTACGCCGCTAACGATGCTGATGCAAAAAGCTACCTGACCCTAAACTGGCTCCTCCCCGAGCAAGGCGATGCCGAATCTGCGCTAGGATTCAAGATTTTGGCACATATTCTTTTGGGAAGCCCCGCTGCTCCGCTCCGCAAAGCCTTGATCGAATCAGGGCTGGGCGAAGATTTGGCAGGGGTCGGCCTCGAAGATGAAATGCGTCAAATGTATTTCTCAACGGGTCTAAAAGGCATCGATCAAAATGATGCAGATAAAGTCGCAACACTCATCGAAGAGACCTTTGAGGGATTGGCAACAAATGGAATCTCCGCCGACACGATTGCCGCATCAATGAATACTGTTGAATTCCGTTTGCGCGAAAATAATACAGGCGGCTATCCACGAGGAATTGGCGCAATGCTTCACGCATTACAATTCTGGCTCTATGATTATGACCCAATCGCGCCTTTGGCATTTGAAGAACCGCTGAATGCGATCAAAGCGCGGCTTGCTGAGGGCGAAGAATACTTTGAGGGACTCATCCAAAGCTATTTTGTGGCAAACAAGCATAAAACACGCGTGCTTCTCGTCCCCGATACAGAACTGAATCAACGTGATGAAACATCCGAAAAAGAAAAGCTGGCATCCATCCAAAAAGAGATGTCATCTGAAGAAATTGAAGAAATGATTCGCACGACAAAAGAACTGATTGAAATTCAAAACACACCCGATACGCCTAAAAATTTGGCAACATTGCCCACTTTAGAACTGAAAGATTTGGATAAGGAAAATAAAAGAATTCCAATTGCCGAAGAACGGATTAACGATGTGACCGTGCTACACCACGATCTTGCGACAAACGGGATTTTCTATTTAGGCATGGGACTTGACCTGCACACGCTCCCCGAAGACCTGCTACCTTATACTGAGTTATTTGGGCGTGCGCTACTCGAAGTGGGCACTGACAGCGAAGATTTCGTGAAGCTCTCTCAACGGATTGGGCGTGACACAGGCGGGATTTATCCCAGCATTTTCACCTCAACAATTTGGGAAAGTAACGAAAGTGCAGCCTATCTTTTCTTGCATGGAAAATCAACGGTAGAGCAAGCCGAGAAGCTTTCTGGACTGCTGCATGATGTTTTGCTGACTGCAAAACTTGATAACGCCGAGCGTTTCAAACAAATCGTGCTAGAAGAAAAAGCTGGTATGGAATCGGGGTTAATTCCTTCGGGACACATGGTTGTGCATGGTCGGCTGGCATCGAAATTCCATGAAGCAGGTTGGCTTGAAGAAAAAATGGAAGGGATCGATTTTCTCTTCTTTTTGCGCGAATTGGCTGAAAGAATTGAAGAAGATTGGCAAGGCGTACTCGCAGATTTAGAGCTTATTCGCGAGTTACTCATTAATCAGAGCAATTTACTTTTCAATATCACCTGCAATGCAAAAGCGTGGCGAGAAATTCGTCCGCAAGTGAAAGATTTGATTTCTTCTATCCCCCAAAATG
Organism: Anaerolineae bacterium; assembly: GCA_018645405.1. Classification (GTDB taxonomy): domain Bacteria; phylum Chloroflexota; class Anaerolineae; order Anaerolineales; family Villigracilaceae; genus Desulfolinea. The sequence goes on from JABGOQ010000065.1 coordinate 61,409, forward strand.
ATATTAGGCACGCAAATTGGTCGCCCGATTTCGGTAAAGAAAACGAAGGTCTCACCATCCCTGCGCAAGTGAATTATGTTGGTAAAGGGGCAAATCTCTATTATCAGGGCTATGAATTAAGTGGCTCGATTGGTGCGGTAACGCGTTACCTTGGCATGACTTGGCTCTGGGAAAAAGTCCGTGTACAAGGTGGTGCCTATGGTGGATTCTCTACCTTCGACATGAAATCAGGCTTATTCAACTATCTTTCTTACCGTGACCCGAACTTACTTGCCACCTTAGAGAATTACGATGGAACATCCCAGTTCCTAAAAGATTTAGAGTTAAGCGATGAAGAGTTAACCAAGATCATCATCGGCACAATTGGTGGCCTAGATATCTATAGATTGCCCGATGCGAAAGGACGCACGTCTATGTCACGTTATCTAACAGATATCAGTGATGAATTCCTGCAAAAGTATCGAAATGAAGTTCTCGCAACTACCCAAGATGATTTCAAATCCTTCGCTACATCTTTAGCTAAAGCAAAAGACGTTGGGCATCTGGTTGTGCTTGGCTCTGAAGATGCAATCAAGAAAGCGAATGAAAAACTTGGTCAAGATAAATTAAAAATTGTTAAGGTGATCTAATTGACAGAACACGGATCTACACAGATTTAGCGGATTTTAAAACTGCTTCACCACAGAGAACACAGAACACACGGAGAAAAACTTAAAAATGAGACAAAAAAATATAAAAGGTTTAAAACTTTGTGCTCTTTGTGTACTCTATGGTAAAAATTATTTTAACCGCAAAGATATATAAATGTCTCTCCCTCTCAACACTATCCTCCACGGCGATGCGATTGAAGTTCTCAATTCTCTTCCTGAGAACTCGGTTGATTTGATTTTCGCCGACCCGCCCTATAACCTGCAATTGGAGAAGGATTTGTGGCGACCAAATATGACCAAGGTTGACGCGGTGGATGATGAATGGGATCAGTTCAGCAGTTTTGAGCAATATGATCTTTTTACGAAAAAGTGGTTACGCGCAGCGAAACGCGTTCTGAAAGATACCGGTACAATTTGGGTGATTGGTTCTTATCATAATATTTATCGGGTTGGCTCGATTTTGCAAGATTTAGACTATTGGATTTTGAATGATATCCTCTGGATCAAGACCAATCCCATGCCCAATTTTCGAGGCGTCCGCTTTGCTAACGCCCACGAAACCTTGCTTTGGGCAAAGAAGGATAAAAAGTCAAAATATACCTTCAATCATTTCGCGATGAAGGGCTTGAATAACGATAAACAAATGCGCTCCGACTGGGTGATTCCAATTTGCACAGGGAAAGAACGCATCAAAGTCAATGGTAAAAAAGCCCACGCCACGCAAAAGCCAGAAACGCTGCTATATCGGGTGATTTCATCTTCATCCAAACCCGGGGATGTGGTGCTCGATCCATTTTTCGGGAGCGGGACAACCGGAGCGGTTGCGAAGAAGCTGCACCGCAACTGGATTGGGATTGAGCGTGATGAGGGCTATATCAAAGTTGCCCAAGAGCGAATCGATGCCATAGATGCTGGAGAATATCGGGAAGATGTATATTTAGCGGGCGTAAAAAAAACGGAACCACGCGTGCCTTTCGGGATGCTGCTCACAAAGGGAAGCCTGCGTCCCGGCGAGCGTCTCTGGTTTGGGGAGCAGAGCGATATCCACGCTACGATTCTGGCAAATGGGCATATCCAACACGAAGAGATGATTGGCTCCATCCACAAAATTGCTAAAACGCTCAAAAATGCGCCCTGCAATGGATGGACAAATTGGTATTATGAAGAAAATGGTGAAAGAAAAAAGATTGATGAACTACGAAAAGTAATCCGCCTAGAAATGAAACCGGAAAGCGAAAAAAGTCAAAAGGAGCAATCATGAATATCCAATTGAAAGTCAACGGTAAAGACCACCAAATCACCGCCCTACCCGGCGACACCCTGCTCAGCACCCTGCGTGGGCTGGGCTATCACAGTATCAAATTCGGCGACGAACACGGCTACAGCGGCGCAGATACCATTCTGCTAGACGGCAAGCCCGTTAATGCCGGGATGATGCTCGCTGCCCAGGCAGAGGGACATGAGATCGCGACCCTCGAGGCGCTTGGCGAGCATCCTGAACAGGGCTGGAAGAAAACGAGTGGGTTACATCCCCTCCAGCAAGCCTTCATCGAAACAGGCGCAATTCAATCTGGCTACTGTGCACCAGCACAAATTATGGCTGCCTTCGCCTTACTTGAAAAAACACCCAACCCAACTGAGGCCGAAGTTCGGGAAGCACTCTCTGGTGTGCTTGACCGCGAAACGGGCTATGTTAAACCTGTCGAAGCCGTGATGCGTGCGAGCGCAATGATGCGTGGCGAAAAAATGGATGCGCCCGAAACAACATTATTCCCTTCCGAAAAAGCGCCCGAATATCAGATCGTTGGCAAATCAGAGCCAAAGGTAGATGCCATCAAACTTGCGCAAGGTAAATCTGCTTTTGTGGCAGATATTGATATGCGCGATATGCTCCACGCAAAGATATTAAAATCGCCTTATGCTCATGCGCTGATCAAATCCATTGATGCCAGCAAAGCTCGAGCGTTACCCGGTGTTGCAGCAGTGCTAACCCACGAAGATATTCCCCGGGTAAGCTGGTCAACTGCCGGTCAATCTGACCCAATCCCCGGGCCACTGGACATGTTCTCGTTGGATAAAAAAGTTCGGTACGTGGGCGATCGGGTAGCGATGGTCGCCGCCGAGACGCCCGAGATCGCCGAGCAAGCCGTGGGCATGATCGAAGTCGAATATGAGGAGCTTCCGATCCTCTTGGATATTGAAGAAGCAATGAAGCCTGGTGCCCCCATCCTTCACGATCAGCCTGAATATGTTGATTTTGCCGATTCAGACGCATCTCGGAACTTGGGTGCTGAAATCCGAATTGATATCGGTGATGTGGAGAAAGGTTTCGCCGAAGCCGACCATGTCTTTGAAGGCGTATATGATGTTTCGAAAGTGCAGCAGGCGCATATTGAGCCGCATGTTGTTGTGACTTATTGGGATGAAGATGATCGTCTCGTTGTCCGCTCCAGTACACAGGTTCCTTTCCACATGCGCCGTATGCTTGCGCCTGTTTTAGACCTACCCGTAAAACGAATTCGTGTCATCAAACCCCGTGTTGGCGGCGGATTTGGCGGCAAACAGGAAGTTCAGGTCGAAGATATTGCTGGGCATCTAACCATCGCCACCGGCCGCCCTGTTATGCACGAAAGCACTCGCGAAGAAGAATTCACATCCAGCCGCTCACGTCACCCAATGCGCTTATGGATGAAAACCGGCGTACTGAAAGACGGCACGATGACGGCCAACGAAATGAAAATTCTCTCTGACACCGGTGCATACGGCGGACACGCCCTGACCGTGACCGGCAATACTGGTCATAAATCGCTCGCGCTCTATGTTGGAGACGGTGAATACCGCAAGAACCCCAATATCCGCTTCCACGCAGATATTGTCTACACAAACCGAGCGCCTTCTGGCGCATATCGCGGTTATGGCGTGCCCCAAGGCTATTGGGCACTCGATCGCCAGCTTGAAAAGATCGCTCGCAAAATGGGCTTTGACCCCATCGAATTTCGTTTGAAAAACGCGCTGCACCCCGGCGAGTATCACCCCTTCAGCACCGCCTGGAACGAAGGCCGCGAACCCCGTCCTGAGATCATCCACACTGTTGGTTTAGAAAAATGTGTAGAAGAAGGCAAAAAAGCCATCGGCTGGGATCAGAAATTTGGCAACGAAGAATGGCAGCAAGTCTCGCCCACAAAACGGCGCGGCATTGGTATTACCACCGCGATGCAAGGCACCGCCATCCCCTATCTCGATATGGGCGGTGCATCCATCAAAATGAACGACGATGGCTCCTTCAACCTGCTCGTCGGCGCAACCGATCTTGGCACAGGCTCAGACACAGTATTGGCTCAAATGGCAGCCGAAGTATTGGGTGTGCCGCTGGAAGATGTCATCACCTACTCCTCCGATACCGATTTCACTCCCTTCGATGTGGGCGCGTACGCTTCTTCCACGACCTATGTTTCTGGTGCAGCATCAGCACACGCAGCTGAAAAAGTAGCAGAGCGGATCAAGATACGAGCCACAAAAATGCTCGATATGCCGGAAGAGGAATATCCGACCATTAAGCTAGCGAACCGAAACGCCATCGCACCTAATGGACGCAAGATACCGTTAAGTGAAATTGCTCTTGAATCCCTGCATCGGAATGAACAAGAACAGATCATGGCTGTCGCATCCTATGTTTCCAAAACATCACCACCCCCCTTCGCGGCCCAATTTGCCGAAGTAACGGTAGATACAGAAACCGGAGAGATCACGGTAGACAAATTGCTCATGGCTATTGATGGCGGGAAGATCGTTAACCCTATCGCTGCAGCTGGACAAGTCGAAGGCGGGATGGTGCAAGCCCTCGGCTACGCAGTCTGTGAAGAGATGGTCTACAACGAAAAAGGCGAGATCCGAGAAAAAGACTTCGGCGATTACCACATCTACCGCGCTGACGAGATGCCTGAATTGGATGTCATCTTCGTCGAAACCTTCGAAGAAAGTCACCCCTTCGGCGTCAAGGCCGTCGCTGAGATCCCGCTAGACGGGGTCGCCCCTGCAGTAGGAAACGCCGTCCGCGATGCCGTTGGCGTGGATATTGACACCCTCCCCGTCACGCTAGAGAAAGTTTGGAAGGCAATGAAAGAAAGTTAGAAGAGTGGAAAGTTAGAAAGTTGAAGGTGCATCGTAACGCAAAAATACGTTGCACCTTTTTTTGTTGGTCTTCATCGGAAAGAGTATAATTATCAAAACAAATTCATCGAGAAGGGCTTTATGAAAAAATCCATCCGTTTTATTTTCAGTTCATTATTCTTTTTGAGTGCCTGCGGAAGCACGCCAACTGCCGCGCCCGCAAACCCACCTGTTGACATCGCTGCTACCGCACTGGTTGCCGCAAAAACAAGTATCGCAGAAACGCAAGCCGCTCTCCCCACGAAAACCGAAACGCCAATCCCCACGCCAACTGAAATTCCTTTTTTTCTGACAGCGACTGTTTGGGCAAAAGATGCGCGTGTTCCCATCATCAATTATCATCAATTTGCGCCAAATACATCTTTAAGATCAACTGATCACAAAATCCGAAAGAGAGATTTTCTCGACGGATTGGAAGCGCTCAATCAGGCTGGATTTACCCTCATTCATTTAGAAGATTGGATCAATGGCGATCTTTACGTGCCTGAGGGTCGCCGACCATTGGTCTTCACCATGGATGATTTATTTTATAATAATCAAATCCGGATGGATGAAAATGGCGAACCACGCAGGGATACTGGTCTTTCTTTTGCATGGAGATTTGGCCAGGAACATCCAGAATTCGGTTTCAAATGGTCATTATTCGCTAATCTCGGCGATAAATGGTATGCAGATGGTGATGCCGAGGGCAAGTGGAAAGATGAACTCGCTCAAAGTCTCATCTGGTGTCTTGACCATGATGCCCGCGTTTATAATCATACCTATCAGCATATCCGCATGGATAAGAGCGGCGCAGAGGGCATCCGCTGGGATTTAGAACAAAACGATCTCTTTATGCGCGAGTTGCTTGTTAAGGCTGGGCGCGAAGATTTGATTGAAGATTTAGGCAATATGCTCGCCATCCCATTTGGTTATTGGCCCGAAGGGAGCGCGTATAGTGCAACCACAAATTACATCACCCCCGAAGGTAAGTCGATGTTAGCGATTTTTGATATTGACTGGATTATTAACGGTGTCAAATTTATGGCACCGCCCTATTCACCAGAATTCGACCCGATGAAAATTCCGCGTATTGCGATGCCACCGGAGGCGATCGAATATCTGGTAGCGCATCAAAACGAGTTTCCAACGCCGAGCACCTGTCAGGTGGGGCCACTCGAAGAGGATAAAGTTGGAGATCAAGCTTATCTTGAAGGGCAGATTCAAGCCCAAATCACGAGCGGGGCGTGCCCGCAGGGCGTCTACATCCTGGAGAATTTTAATTTTGATTTGCGGTGAAAATCCACGAAGTCACACGAAGTTCACTAAGAAAAAAACTGAAGTCTGAGGTCTTATATGGAAAATATCATCGTTTGGCTCGAAGAAACAATCGGGCTAAATCCTGAAATCCAGCACAATTTATTTGAAACCCTGCTCACTGTCGTGTTGCTTTGGTTAGCCCAGCGTTTATTGGTGACTATCCTAAAAAACTCGGTTGAAAATTTTGAGCGACGCTACCAATGGCAAAAGGGAATTGGCTACTTAAGCTTTATTATTGGGCTGATTGCAATTGGGCGGATTTGGCTAACGGGGATGGAGACCGTGGTCACCTTTTTGGGGCTGCTTTCGGCGGGTATCGCGATTGCGCTGAAAGACCCTCTGATAAACATCGCTGGCTGGATATATATCCTCGCCCGCAAGCCCTTCGACGTGGGCGACCGAATCGAAATCAAGGGTGTTGCTGGTGACGTGATCGACCTGCGTATTTTCCAATTCTCGATCATGGAAATCGGAAACTGGGTCAACGCCGACCAATCCACCGGACGCGTATTGCATATCCCCAACGGCATCATCTTCACCAGCATCTTGAGCAATTACTCACATGGCTTTCAATATATCTGGAACGAACTCGAAGTATTGATCACTTTTGAAAGCAATTGGCTAAAAGCCAAGAAAACACTATCAAAAATAGTCAGCGACTTCAACCAATCGGATGCGGGAAAAATCACTGACGCTGGTATGCAGGTGCCTGAAAATTTCATGCTCAAAACTGGAAAAACCACGCCCATCGTTTACACTTCTGTACAGGAAAGCGGGGTATTACTCACTGTCCGCTACTTGTGTAGGCCACGCCGTCGCCGCAGTTCTACCAGCACAATTTGGGAAAATATCCTAATCGCCTTTGCCGCTACGCCAGATATTGAGCTGGCCTACCCCACCCAGCGTTTTTACAAGCAGTAGCCCCCTCTCCCCTAAAGGGTATCTGGAAGAGAAACTGCTTCGCATCCCCCAAATGCGACGAAGTGATGTCGCATTTGGGGGAGATACAGGCCCTCCTGATAGCAACGCTCCGCGTTGCGACATTATAAAAGACCACAACGCGGAGCGTCGTTATTAGGAAAAAATCTGAAGTCTGAAGTCTAAAATCTGAGGTCTACAAATGAGCAAAACTTATGTAATTGGACATATCAACCCCGACACTGATACCATCGCGGCAGCAACGGGCTATGCCTGGCTGCTGAACGAACGCGATGATAGTGCTGTGCAGGCGGCGCGGGCGGGGACGCTGAATATGCAGACAGCGTGGGTGCTGAAACATTTGGAATTAGATGCGCCGATTTTGCTAAACGATGCTTCGCCAAGATTTGAGACTCTGGTGCGCCGATTGGATACAACTGACCCGGACGCACCGCTAAGAGAGGCGTGGGCAATCGCTTCGCGCACGGGTGGAGTTGCTCCCGTTGTGGACGCAGACGGGAAGCCCTTTGGCTTGATCACGGGGGGCAGTATTTTTGCCTATATGGGCGAGGTGGTCGGCGCGCATAGTAAAAAACAGGAGATGAAAATCGCCGATGTTTTAGACGCGCCCTGCCGAGAAGCCTGCAATATGGACGTGCCGCAATTTAAATCCAGTGGACGGATTCGCGATTCGCTTAATCGCTTGCTCCGTTATGAAGGGGATAATTTCTTTGTCGTCAATGAGAGTGGCGTATACAGGGGCGTTTGCCGTCAACGGGAGGCCTTGAACCCACCGCGTATTAAAATTATCATGGTAGATCATAATGAAGCGCGACAGGCTTTGGCGCATCTCGAAGAAGCGGAGTTGATCGAGATTCTCGACCATCACCGCTTGGGGAATCCCTCTACACATGTCCCAATCCGTTTTACAGTAGATATTGTGGGCAGCACCAGCACGCTGGTTTCTGAAAAAATTGAAGAAGCCGGGCTGAGCGCGCCCCCCAGAATTGCAGGGCTTTTGCTGGCAGGCTTACTCTCAGATACATTAATTTTGACATCCCCGACCACCACAGATAGAGATAAAGCCGCTGCCAAAAGGATGGGACGCTGGGCATTCGTACATGGTGGCCCTCTTGAAAGTGAAACCGTCCAAAGCTACGGCGAGCAAATTCTGAGCGCGGGAGCGGGACTCTCCTCACGTACCCCCGAGGAAATTGTCTCCACCGATATGAAACTCTACGATGGCGGCAATTACCGTTTCGCGGTCGCGCAAGCCGAAGTGACCGACTTGCAACAACTCGCCAAATATCTCGAAAAGCTAAAAGTTGCCCTCGAAGATTTGCGCAGCAAAAAAGCCGTCGATTTTGCGATGCTGATGGTCACAGACGTGGTGCGTGGCTCCAGTCAATTGCTGATCGTGAACGAACCACCCGAATTGAACGATCTCCCCTACCCACGCCAGCCAGATGGAACACGCCGCGCGAAGGGCGTCGTGTCGCGGAAGAAGCAGTTGTTGCCCGGGGTTTTGGGGCTGTTGGAGAGGTAACCACACTTATGGATATCATACCTCCACCCAGGTTATATAAATATCAACCATATAATGTGCAAACATTAGATAATCTAAAAGATCGACGTATATGGTTTTCTAAACCAATTCGCTTCAATGATCCTTTTGACTGTTCAATTAATTTTGCATTTGAAAAGATGACTGGCGATCAATGGAATGATTATTACAATGAATTGAAAGAAATTTGGGAAAAAGACGATGATGCAACTTTCAAAGTGGAGTACGAAAAATATTTTCAAGGAGACGTACTAAGCGATGAACTAAAGACAGGGTTCACTCTTGCTATTACAAAAATACTGAAAAGCGAATTGGTATATCAAATTCAAGGCAAAGGTATTGCTTGTTTCTCAGAAAAAGCAGACGACATTCTTATGTGGTCGCATTATTCCGATGGACATAGAGGGTTTTACTTAGAATTTGACACTAGATTTGAACCTTTTTCAAAATCGCTTCCAGTCAAATATTCTGAAACGCTACCAATTTTGTCACCCCGAGACAAAACAATTCACCCACTCATGATTCTAGCTACTACAAAATCTATTGGTTGGTCTTATGAAAAAGAATGGAGGGCTTTTCATGAAGAAGGGGACAAGGAATTTGGTATTGATGTAGAAACATTAACTGGCGTGTATTTTGGAAGTGCAATGCCATATGTGCACAAAGAAGTAATATCTTTGATCCTGCGTGATTCACCGACAAAGCTATACGAATCAAAAATTTCTAAATCAGAATTCAAAGTTAAATTTCAACAAACACAGTACACGCCCTTCAATTATAGTACAGAGCATTAAAAGTAAAACAGCGGCAAAATTCACCAATTCCGTTTAAACTCTTCACACAAAATGCAAGCGACAATACAAGTAGAAGTAATTTGCTAAGCTCAAAAGGATTTTATATGCCCACAGATCACGATCATATGCTCCACACCGTCAGGATGGCAAAAGCTGCTGGAGAAGCAGGAAATCTGCCCATTGGCGCGGTTATTGTTTTAGACGGCAAAGTCATCGCTGAAGGGCAGAATCGGCTCTGGTTCCCACGCACCGATCCCGGGCGGCATGCTGAGATCGACGCGCTGGCTGGGGTTGATCATACACTTTGGCCACGCGCTAAAGAAATGACTCTCTATACCACGCTTGAACCTTGCCTAATGTGCCTGAGCACAATTCTCTTACATTGCATTGGGCACATAGTATATGGAGCAAAGGATTCGCGCGGCGGTGCGCTTTGCACTGTTGGACATATGCCACCCGCATTTGAGCGTTTCTACAAAGAAATCAAGATGACCGGTCCCGCCATGCCTGAAGAGTGTAATGAGCTCTTCCGACAAACGGTTATGATAATCGAATCACGTATTGCCAAATAAAACTAACTTCATTTCTTGTGAGCAGGAAAATATTATCAGGTAAGAAATCACATCTGCACATTTTTAATGCGAATGGCACGAATTAGTAATTTTCACGAATTTTTCCTCATGTTTTTGTTTTTATTCGCGCCATTCGCCAATTCGCGAAAATTTACGTTGAAATCTTAGACACTGACTTCGTATTTTCAGACAGCATTTATGCGCACCCACTATGGAGTAAATCGTGAAGTGCTGAATATAGCATTACGATTACTCAATTATCATTTTTGTAACCATCGGAGAACCCTTAGTGTTATAGCCAACAGATAATTTAATCATAACCTCGTGACAATACAACTTTATTCGTATCTTCGGAGCAAGAACTATGCAACTAGAAAAAATGCTGCGCACAGTCAGCAGAACATTTGCAGTTTCCATCGAACGCCTGCCATCGGCCCTAAGCGAGGCAGTTAGGCTTTCTTATTTATTATTACGTGTCTCAGATTGTCTCGAAGATAATGATATGCTGGCACCCCAGCATAAAGCAGAGCTGCTTCGTCTTTGGGTGCAGGTGCTGGATGGGAGAATACCAGTAACTGCGCTAACAAAAGAAATCGCACATCTTGATCCAAACGACCCTGAAGTCTATGTTGCGCAACACGCAGGTCAGCTTCTTGAGGCCTTAAATCAACTCCCCCACGAGATTCAAGAGATCGTTGTTCGCCACGTCAGCCAATCTTCACTAGGAATGGCACGGTGGCAGGAGCATGGTCCCATTGTCAACACTGAAGAAGAGATGGATGATTATATGCACGAGGTTGCTGGGCGCGTAGGCTACTTACTAACTGATCTTTTTGGATGGCACTCATCGGCTTTTCAAGAAAGAGAAGATTTATTGCGACCGCTGGCGCGTCATTTTGGACTGGCCTTACAAACGGTCAACATCATCCGTGGCTTGCGCAAAGATTATGAGCGTGGCTGGGTTTTTGTTCCACGCACTTTTTACGAACCACTGGGATTAACAAGAGATAGTCTCTTTGCTCAGGAAAACACAGAAAAAGCGCTTCAGGTGATTAATCTCTTGGCCAATAAAGCGGAAAATCATTTGCAACTTGGCCTGGAATATATTACAACTATTCCCCAGAACCATCACAGAATTAGGCTTTGCTGCATGTGGCCGCTCTTCTTCGCAAAAAAAACTCTGACATTGAGCCGCGATAATATGCACGTCATCCTAAAGGGCGCAAAAATCACGCGTAATGACGTTACAACTATTATCCGCGAAACCACGCTCATGGGCTGGTCAAATCAATGGTTGAGAAATTATTACCAGCGTTTGCAGACTGCTCAACCGATTCCCATAAGATCATCACTCTATAGGAACTCTTCTTACAAAAAATGAAAACAATCTATCAAGCACTCGCAGAAATTGAATCAACGAATCAGGTCGCGGCACTCGCAACGATTGTCCGCAGCCACGGATCAACGCCACGCCACGGAACGAGCAAAATGCTCGTTTACGCCGACGGTAGCAGCATCGGGACAGTCGGTGGTGGAGAGCTGGAGAAACGCGTCCGTGCTGCTGCGCTCGAAGCCATGCAAGATGGCGAGGCACGCTACCTTACCTATAATATGAACGACCCATCCAAAGGCGATGCCGGCATCTGCGGCGGGATAGTGGAGGTCTTTGTGGAAGCAATCTTGCCTAACCCCACACTACTAATTGTTGGCGCGGGCCATGTCGGGAAAGCCGTTGCGCATCTCGCAAAATGGCTGGATTTCCGCGTCGTCATCGCCGAAGACAAGCCAGAATTTTGCACGCCAGAACATATTCCGGGGGGGGATGAGTATCTACCTGTAGCGATGGACGAGATTACCAAACATCTGCAGATTAACGCACAGACCTTTATCGTCATGGCAACGCGCGGCGCGGATGTGGATGCTATAGCATTGCCTGATTTGCTAGAAAGTGACGCTGCTTACATCGGCGTAATCGGCTCAAAGCGACGCTGGTTAGAAGCAAGCAAGTTGACAATCGAGCGAGGCGTAGATGAAGAGCAGCTCAAACGCGTCCATTCGCCAATCGGCCTTGAAATTGAAGCTGAAACGCCGGAGGAGATCGCCATCAGCATTATGGCAGAAGTTTTGATGATCCGTCATGGTGGGACAGGCGAGCAAATGACTATCTAGCCTCTCAGAAATTTACAACTAAATTGGGTAGAAAAACGTAGATTGAATAAGCTATAATGAAAGCGTTATTATGATGTATAGATAAGGAGAAAAAGATGGCGAGAATTTTTGATGTAATTGAATATCCCAACGAAATGGAAAACGAGATTGTGCACCGCTTCCCTGAAACAGGGATTGGTGACTACAGAATTGGCTCTCAAGTAATTGTGCGTGAGTCGCAAAATGCTATTTTCTTCCGTGATGGACAAGCACTCGATAAATTTGGCCCCGGACGACATACCATAGCAACGGCAAATATCCCCAAAGTTATTGATTTTATCGGCAAAGCCTTTAATAACCGTACGCCTTTCCCGGCAGAAGTTTATTTTGTCTCGATGAAAGAATTTACCGATCTAAAATGGGGCACGCCTCAACCGATTATTGTGCGTAACCCCGGAGTTGGTTTGGGCGTGGCACTCCTGCAAGGATTTGGCACCTACTCCGTTGAAGTTGGCGACCCACAACAATTTGTAACTCAGGTTGTCGGCACAGATGGCTCTTTTATGCTGGATGAGATTGACGATCGTCTGCGCAATATGTTACTCTCCAAATTTGCCGATTTGCTTGGCGAAACAGGCGCAAAAAGCAATGTGCTAGAAATGATTGGGCTCACTGAAGAACTTGGTGCTGGCGTGCGAGCCAAAGCCCAACCCGATTTTGCCGCGCTGGGCTTAACGCTCAAATCTTTCTATATTGGCAACCTGAAACCCTCCTCCAAATCGGCGCAAGAACTGCGCGATATGGGCATGCTCGATCTCAGCGTCTACACGCAACTCCAAGCCGCAGATGCAATGCGTGACGCAGCTCAAAATGAAGGTGGCGGAGCCGGTCTCACTGCTGGCATCGGCGCTGGCATGGGCATCGGTAATTTGATGCAAAACGCCACATCTGGTGCGGCAACACAACAACAAGCAGCACCCGCAGCGGCAGCAAGTGGAGGAATGCCCTCCGTGATGACCCCCGCCGAAGCCGCCTCTATTCTCAAAGTTTCGCAAGAAGATGTGATGGCAGCCATCACGGCTGGTGATCTCAAAGCGAAAAAACTTGGCAACGCCTATAGAATTAGTAAAGGTGCGCTTGAGAAATTCTTAAGCGAGTAAGGTAAATTGCAGGTTCAAGGTTTAAAGTTGAAGGTCGTTCTCAAAACCGAGAACGACCTTTTTTATTTGGGATGAAGAGCCGCTTCGCGCGTGATTTGGGCTTGCTTCCGTTTTTTTGCCCCCTCTGCCCTGAAGGGCATCTCCCCCAAATTCTAAGTACTAAATTTAGGGGAGAACAACTTTCAACATTCAACCTGTAAACCTTCCAACCGTTACTCCAAATCCGCGAGCACATTCGGCACAAACGCAAGAATATCACCCGCCAAAACGGTACGGATGCCCCTATCATCTCCTCTGCAGTCAAGAGGCAATTTTTAATTTTCCCAAATGTGTATTTTACTACGAGGCACACCTTACTAATTCGTTTATTTCGTGCTTTTTGCTCTAAACTCAGTTCTTTGCCTTTTGGTTTTTTATCAGGCAGAAATGCATAGTGGTGATGCTGTCACCATGAGTGCCTATTGGCCAGGAGTTCTGTGGCGGCCTGAGCATCCAAAGGCTTTGCGTAGAAAAATCCCTGAGCGTACTCACAGTTTATCGATTGAAGGAATGGTATTTGCTCTGCTGTTTCAACTCCCTCTGCAATCACAGTCAGACCCAGGTGATTTGCAAGCGCTTTTATCATCTCAATAATCTTTTGACTATCATCTTCCTGCCCTATCATTTGTACAAAGGATTTATCTATCTTCAGTACATCAACCGGAAAACGAGCTAAATAATTCAGTGCTGAATACCCTGTGTCAAAGTCATCGATGCTAATTCGGACTCCAGTTGAGCGCAGTTTTTTGAGTACTTCGATCGCGCCCTCATCATCCGGGGCACTGACTTTTTCCGTAATTTCCAACCACAATCTATCTGGCTCCAGTTTTGTCTCTTGAAGAACCTGGTTGATATTATCGACCAGGTTTGGGTGCTTTATATTTCTTGCGGAAAGATTCGCTGCGATAAAGAGAGGGGGATTGCTTGGAAATTTGTTTTGCCATTCAGTTGCCTGGCGACAAGCATTTTGAAGCGCCCAATGATCCGTTGAATATATAAGACCAGCTGTATCTATCATGTCTATGAAGTCGGCAGGGTTTAGAATGCCACGGTTTGGAGTGTACCAACGCAAAAGAGCTTCGAACCCGGCGACACGCCCAGTTTGTAATGAAATAACGGGTTGGTAATGTAAACGAAATTCTTTTTGAAGGGCACCTTGCTTGAGGGCTGTTACCATGTGCATGCGCTCTAGAGCACGATCACGCATGGATTTGTTGTAAATCTCAACTCGTGCTTTTCTCAACTCTTTTGCCTGATACATGGCGATATCAGCATCCTGGAGGATATCTTCTGGGTGATCATAGCCTATTGTACTCGTTGCCACTCCAATGCTAACACCAGAAAATATTTGCTTCTCATTTATATTATAAGGCCTTGACAGGATTTCTCTAAGGCGATTCGCAGTTGCCACAGCAAAGAGGCTTTCTTTAACGTCATCAAGAAGGATAGCAAATTCATCTCCACCAAAGCGGGCGATTACTGTATCAATATCTCGGACATTATGATTAAGCCTTTCGGCTATAGCAACAAGCAACTTGTCGCCAGTGGAATGGCCGAGGCTATCGTTAACGATTTTAAAATTGTCAATATCAAAAAACAGCACGGCAAAATCAAAATCCTTCTCTTTTTTGGATCGGGTAATTGATTGGCTAAGGCGATTAAGAAATAAGTCACGATTTGGCAAGCCTGTAAGCGAATCGTGATAAGAACGATGGATTAATTCACTTTCAACTCGATTCCGTAGAATTGACATTGCAACTTGATTGCTGACAGCTAAAACCAAGTGAAGATCGCTGTTATAGAAGAGAGTTGAGAATTCCACGGATTTTCTAGCAAAGATCAGAGCAACGACATTTTCATCGATCATAACCGGCACCAGCAACATTGGTACCATTGTCGACACTGGTACTGTTTTTTGATCATCACTATCACGGGATTCTCTGAGTGTATTTGAAAATATAGTTGCAGTTTTATTTTCAATGATTTTTTGAGCAAATGAGATTGGAATTTCCTTTTCATTTAATTTGTCAAATTGATCTGCTGTGATTACCTGGCATTCCTCAGCCCCAATCATGCGTTTGATCAATTCCGTAATCTCTGCAAGCGCAGTATTCAAATCTGGCATGTTTACCAGCCGCTGCCCAATATCATAGAGTAGAACACCATAATGATCCAAGGATTCTACAATCAACTCACTTGTTACCCGAGTTCTTATATTTTGAGTGTTGCGGTTATAACGTGTCTTTGATTCAGAATGCACTATTGTGATCAGACATAGCCCCACACGAATTTGATCTTCATGATGCAAAGTTTGGGTTTGATATATCAACTTACCATTGACAAAGAGACCGTTTGTGCTTTCATTGTCTCGAATTGTAACTGTACCGTTCGCTTCGTCGTAGTTAATTTCCGCGTGATAGCCTGAGGCAGCTTTGTCATGCAAAATAATGTCGTTATCAAGATTCCGCCCAAGATTGTTTTGCCCAGGTTCTAATATATGTTTATGAAGGCCATCATCAGTCGACCGAATAATTAGAAGCCAAGTTTCCTTGTTAATATTTTCTATCACATCGTCACCACACTCAGTCTAAGTATTTCGAGAGTTCCCTTAATCATCTACCAATTTCATAATGAAAACGAGGTTTGATATATGACTTTACAAAGTAAATCCAAACTTGATAATTCTCGATGCTTCAAATTTTTCTTAAAAAAGTATTCCTTGATATCATATATTTCCCTAATCCTGTTTTTTCTGTCCACTTTTATGGGGCCACTACACTAGACCAAAATAGCGATCATCACTAAAATTGTACCAGAGTAAATAGAATGTAGGAATGTGTTTATTCTGGCAGTAGGATGCTCTTTTTCGAGATTTTTGGAGAGTTTAGCCTGATGCATTGATCAGTCAAACTCGCTAAAAGTCGTTTTTAGAGTGCATTCTAGGCGTAATACAGGCGGATTCAGGCTCTGATTTTGTCTAAACTCGTATTTCCTACCCGCCTGATAAGTGTATTCTCTTTGAGATAATTTTCACAGTATATTGTACTTCATCAAACAAATTGTCTAAACTCGATTTATCATAATATTGTGAATTATATTACACCATATTCAAAAGGAAGTTGTTTTGTGTCAGCAATTCTAAATCTGAATACGACAATAATTGTCGTAATATGATAAAGGTTGTAAAATTGATTGAACTAAAGCTCTTATTTCGTTTCGATGGTGTTGGCTTAGACAGTTTCGACCATGACACCGACTACTTTTCCGAACAAAAGTACTGAAAATCACATATGCTTCAGATTTATCAAATTTTGGGAGTCTCCGATCGCACTGCCGCGGCGACTACAGCTATGAGCGCGGGATTATTCGTTTGTCTTGATGAACGGGAAAAGATTTGACAGGTTTTTTTAAGAAGATTAAAAATTATATCGGTAACAGAAAATTCCTACACCCAGCCCCCATCTCTTGGATGGGATAAGTTTGCAGGAAAGTGAATGATTACCAGCTATTACTGCCACACGGCTTATAACATCAATCTACCTGCTCCGGTTGCGGTGCTATGCTGGATAGCAAAGAGGCGATTTTGAAATTTGGAGAAAATCTGCACAGACCTGCATCTCATTTTTATCTGATTGCCGTTTGTCCTATATCGCCTGGTATTTTCCTGAAAACTCTCTTTTTCACCCCCCGCCCTGTCGGCTATCCCTCAAAATCCCAGTTGCTGATTTTAAGGGATAGCGCAGATGATGAGCGTCTCTCGCCTATCCGTCCTTCGTCTACGACTACGTTATCGCTACGTCCCCGCTCTGGAGCTGTTTTCATGCCAAATCCGCGAGCACATTCGGCACAAAAGCCAAAATATCGCCTGCCAAAACAGATGCCTCTGCCCCGATCATCTCGGCAGCTGTAATCCCTGCCTGCGCGTGGATCCAAGAGCCTGCTACCGCAGCTTGGACAGCGTTCAAACCTTGAGCGCGTAACCCAACGATCAACCCCGCTAAAACATCGCCAGAACCAGCGCGCGCCAATGCTGGTGACGCAACGGGTATTGTATAGGTCTCCCCATTCGGCGCGGCAATCACAGTGAACGCACCTTTCAACACCACGACATGCCCCCACTTCTCAGCATATTCTCGCGCGATTTCAAGGCGATTCGCTTCGATTTCATCTACAGAAAGCCCCGTCATCACCGCCATCTCACCGGGATGCGGAGTCAGCATCGCTGTATCAGGAATTAGCTCATGCCAATTTTCAATTTGGGAGAGCAATTTCAATCCATCTGCATCAAAGACCATAGGGGGCAATTCAACTTCTTTTTCTTCTTCCTTCTTTTCGCCATCGTGAACGAAGCCAATTCCCCCGCTCTTTTTCTTTGCACTCATTTTCATCTTGAGCAAATTCTCAATAAATTCGCGCGTTGTTTCCTCCATCCCAAAACCGGGACCGATCAAAAGCGCAGTCGTCCGCTCAAGGTTTTCAAGGATTACACTCGCCGCATCTGCCGCAACAACGCCCATTTTATGTGGGAGCAGCACCCAAGTCGATTCGGGGAATTGTCCCGCCAATGCGCTATGCAGAAGTGAAGGAATTGCCAAAGTGACCAAGCCTGTGCCAATTCTATACGCCGCTTTTCCTGCTAATAATGCCGCTCCTGTGTAATTAACCGAACCTGCCGCGATCAGGGCAGTGCCGAATGTCCCTTTATGAGCATTCAGTGGACGTTCGGGCAAGAGGGCGGCAACATAATTTTCTCCGACAACAAAATTCTTCACCGCCACCCAATCGGGGACTTTATCTGTCACACCAATATCCACAATAGCAATATCTCCACAAAACTCGAAGGCAGGCAATTTCAATAAGCCAAATTTGATTGCCGCCATAGTAGCTGTCATATACGCAGGGATTGTTTCAGGCGCAACATCGCCCGTATCGCTATCTACGCCAGAGGGGCAATCTATGGCAACGATATAAGGTTCCCAATCCACACTTTCAAGAGCATCTCTAGCAGCGGCAAGCAAATCGGCCGCGTTTTCACGCAAAGGCAATTTGATTCCCGTACCGAGTAAACCATCTAGAAAGACAGTGTTTTCTCTTGTTAGGGTAGTGAGTTTTTGAAAATCCTTATCTTCTTTTGCGAGGATAATCTCCCCTCCCGCATCTTTGACTCGCGCTACAAGAGGGTCATCTTCTACATCGCGTTTGAAGAGATAGGCGACCACATCCCAGCCTTCAGCTGCGAGAAGATCGAGCGTTACAAGGGCATCCCCACCGTTGTTGCCGGGACCAACGATAGCCAAAATGCTGTTTTCGCCATCCAGGTGGGCAGGCAAATCAAGGATAATTTCGGCGATGCCGCGCCCTGCATTTTCCATCAGTTGAGCAAAAGAGACTCCACCAACAGCATCCGTTTGGGTGTCAATATTGCGCATTTCTTTTACAGAGATATATTTCATAAGATTTCCTTTTTAAGATTCACCAGAGATGAACGAAGATAAACAGGGATATTTTTTGATGAATATTCACGTTATCAATCTATTTCAGTTCATCCTATTCATCTACGGTCAATATCACCCAAACCCAACTCAGCCAGCTTTTTGTTCGTGGGCGCGCCAGTTTCGGCATCCCAGCTTCGGGCGGTGTAGTAAGCAGAGAGCATTTCATCGAAGGGGATAATATATCCTTCTGCACCGCCATCAGGGAGAGCTTTTAGCAGAGGGTCGGGCAGACGATCATTGGCAGCACGCAAGCCCAAATTAAGGTTGATGAGCCGCTTGAGATTCCAACCGCGTTCGCCGGAGCGTATGAGATCATCTAAATCCCAATCCAAGCCACAGGCGTCGTTGACTAAATCCACAATGGTTTCAGGCGGGATATTCGCAAAATGGCAGAAAACAAGCGCGTTCCCAACAGTGCGCCAATCCTGATGACGGGCGACGTTAGCGGCTTTCTCTGCGCCCGCGTGGCGGTCGAAAAACTCAAGGCCGAGCGTATCATCTACCTGCCCAATATCGGCAAGGAAATAATCAGATTGGTTATGACACGCGCCACGCGGCGAAGTAGCGTAAACAAGCGCCATGCCCGACGCCCCACGCGGATCGTGATAAGCAAGCTCCAAACCGTTGACTTGCACCGCCTGCGTCTCGACATCGAAATGACGAGCAAGAGCCAAAGCACCCTGCGCAAGCAACCCGCCAAAACCTTCGCACCGAGCCATCTTATGCAAAAGCGTCTCAGCGGATTCACGATTGCCCCAATTAAGCGCAAGCCCGCCCGTATCTTCGATAGAAATTACACCTTGCTCAAAAAGGCTATACGCAAGCCCAAGCGTGCCGCTTGCAGAGATTACATCCATGCCATAGCGGTCGCAAAGCTCGCCCATGCGAGTTGTAAAAATGGCATCAGTAATGCCCAAATTAGACCCAAAGCCGAGCAAAGTTTCGTATTCAGGTCCCTTGCGCTTCTCGCCATCTCCAAGATCAACGACACGCCCGCAAGCAATCACACAACCATGACAAGCCTTTTTACCAACCAAAATTGTCTCGGCAACACTCGCACCAGAGAGATTTTCTGTGCCTTCGAGCACGCCTGCGCTGAAATATTTTTTTGGCATTTCGCCCAAATAATCAAGATACTCCGCCGCGCCAGCCGAGCCTAGATCACTCATCACGCTGGTCAGCGGGTCTTCTTTTAGAGCGCGGTTTGCGGCTAATCGCAATTTCTTATATGCATCTGGATTTGCAAGCGGGATTTCGCCGCTCCCCTGCACAGCAATTGCTTTGAGATTTTTCGCGCCCATCACCGCGCCCAATCCCGTGCGCCCAGCGGCACGCCCATGATCACAAAAAATGCCAGCATAGGGGATTTGATTTTCACCTGCAATGCCAATTCCAAATATTTTTGTGGATTTTGAACTTATTTCCGTTTTTATAGATTCCTGAATCTGATAGGTATCCTGCCCCCAAAGATGGTCTGCCGCGCGTAATTCGGGCTTGCTTCCGTTTAATGAAAGATAGAGAGGAGAATCACTTTTTCCCGTTATCCAAATCCCGTCGTAACCCGTTTTACGAAGTTCAGCCCCCCAGATGCCCCCCACATTGGATTCTGCCCACAGGCGCGTGGCAGGCGATTTTCCAGCCACAATAAAACGTCCGGTGGCGGGACCAAACGTCCCCGTGAGCGGACCGGTGAGAATCAGCAGCGGAGATTCCACTGAAAATGGATCCAGCTCGGCAGTCAAATCATCATATAAAATCCGTGCTGCTAAAGATGCTGCACCGAGATACTCACGCTGCCATTCGGCAGGGATTTGATAATCTTCAAAATTTTCCGTGGAGAGATTTAATTTTAGGATTGGTTGCATAAAAAGAAGGTTTGAAAGTTAGAGGGCTTCGTCAGTAACTTCGCCTGCACAGCGGACAAAATCGAGCACGGTGGGGACATTGCGCATCATGACCGCCATATTGCCTTTCACACCAAGTTTGCGTGTGAGCATGGCTTGCATGGGATCGAGATCGCCGCGTAAGACACTCAGAAAATTGCCATAAGAGGCTTTCATGACGAAAGCGGGCTTTTTATCACCAACTTCATCCCAGACAGCAACTTCACGGCATTTGCCATGCCAAAGGTCTATATAAAGAAACATAGGCTCTGTGAGCGTATCATCTGGGTCAAGTTGGCAAAGCATATCACCTTCCCAGTTTTTAGCAACGCGGGCATATTTCTCATCAGTGTTTAGTTTTTCTTTGAGTTCTTCAAGCCATTCCAAGCTGGGGAAAACTGCACTCATTAGGGATTACCTCCGAAATTAAAAGTATATATAGATTTTACCACCCTGAAAGTAAAAACATCCTTTATAACAAAGTATATTTTGGCTAAAAAAAGTAAGTGTACCCTTGCACAAACAGTGAACTTAGTCTATTCTTGAAAGAGTAGAAAGTCATTTTTTTGACGTACAAGAAAAACTTTCTGCTTAACACATACTTCTTATAAGGAGAGAAGAAAATGAAAAAGCTATCTGTAATGTTCAGCGTCTTACTTCTTGCTACACTCGTACTATCAGCTTGTGGTTCCTCAAGCAATGGTGATACGGTTGTCGTAGCTGTTGAAAATGCGTACCCCCCCTTCAATATGATTGACGAAGCCTCTGGCGAGGCTGTTGGTTGGGATTACGA
This sequence comes from Anaerolineae bacterium, assembly GCA_018645405.1. Lineage (GTDB taxonomy): Bacteria > Chloroflexota > Anaerolineae > Anaerolineales > Villigracilaceae > Desulfolinea. Next base: position 82,894 of record JABGOQ010000065.1, read on the forward strand.
CACCGTCCGCGAAATCTGCAAGCGCATCGGCTGCACTCCCGAATTCAAAGAAGCTGCCTGGGATGGCATTTTCCCCGCCATGCAAGCTGGTGAATTCGATTGGCTCGCCGATGGTGTGACTCTCACCGCAGAACGCGCTGAAATCGTCGATTTCTCGATCCCTTACGTTGTCGTTGGTCAGGTTCTCCTCACCCGCGAAGGCGAAACCAATGATCTTGACGCCTTCAAGGCTGATGCAGCCCTTCTCATAGGTACCCAAATTGGCACAACCAATGAGATCGTTGCCAAAGAAACCTTCCCAGACAAAGAAATCCAATCTTATGAAGATTTCGGTGCAGCTATCCTCGCCCTCCTTGCCAATGATATTGATGGTGTGGTCGTAGATAATGTCTCCGCTTCTGGTTTCATGGATGAGAACGAAGGTCTTGAAATCTCTTCCCAAATCACATCTGACGAAGAACTCGCCTTTGTCTTCCCACCCGGAAGCGATCTCGTAGAAAAGGTAAATGGTGCGTTAGAAGAAATGATGGCTGATGGCACACTTGATGAAATTAACGCCAAGTGGGGCCTGACAGACTAATTTCTAATTTAGGCCGTTTCTAACAATTTTGAGATGGGAGCTTCGGCTCCCATCTTTATATATTTATATCTTCGGGGAGAGGTGTCTTATGGAAAGTATAGAAAACAGAAAACGTCCAGGTATTGTAAAATTTAATCCTTCTCAATTGCCTTGGTGGGGCGTTGTGATTGTGCTTAGCGCACTGGGATTTATTTATCTCTTGTATAGCGATCAAAATTATAACGACACTTTTATTTTTCTTACACAAGGTCTCTATACCACCTTACGCATTACTTTTTTTTCATATATTATTGCAACAATCATTGGGCTATTTGCAGGCTTAGCGCGTGTTTCAAAAAATCAATTTTTATATAATACTTCCACGCTCTATGTTGAATTGATTCGCGGCATCCCTCTAATCGTATTATTCCTTTACGTTGCTTTTGCACTTTTCCCTCTCTTTGTCCAAATAGTGCAAGCTCTTGGAAGCTGGGGGCTCTCATTCTCGGCAGAAAGCAACTTTTTCACATCCTTGGCAAATTACTCTATTCGTGCAGTTCCCATGGAGGGACGCGCTATCATCGCTCTCGCTTTTGGCTACGGGGCGTACGAAGCCGAGGTTTTTCGTGCAGGCATCCAATCCATTGGCAAGGGGCAAATGGAAGCTGCTCGCTCTCTGGGTATGAGCTATACTCAGGCAATGCGATTTATTATTCTCCCTCAAGCGATACGCCAAGTACTCCCTCCTCTCGGAAATGATCTCATCGCCTGTCTGAAAGACTCCTCACTTGCCACTGTCCTCGCTGTTGGAGAACTAACCCAACTTGGACGTCTCCGCCGCGCAAGCACCTTCCGCGTTCTCGAAACTTTTAATGTAGTTGCATTTCTCTACCTTTCGATGACTTTAATGCTTTCTAGTGGCGTTCGCTGGCTCGAAAAGAAATTGAAGATCGAGTAAAGAAAACAACAAAAAATGCCCGACCAATTGGTCGGGCATTTTTTTTAGTGCGCTGGGCGGGACTTGAACCCGCATGAGGTTATCCCTCACTAGGCCCTCAACCTAGCGCGTCTGCCAATTCCGCCACCAGCGCAAACGCAGATGGTATTATAATCACCTTCTACACATTGTCAAGGAATTTTCTTCATCCACTCAAAAAGTATAATACTTGAACCAATTATTTTCAGGAGAATTTAAATGACGACTATAGTCCTCGATGCGATGGGAACAGACACGTATCCAGACACAGATGTACGCGGTGCAGTGATGGCTGCGCAGGAATACGACCTTGACCTGATCTTGGTCGGCGACGAAAAACGGATTCGCCCTTTGCTCGAATCTCTTTCCCAAAAAGACCTGTCCATCCGCATTGTCCACGCTCCAGAGATGCTCACGATGGACGATAAAGGCGATGACCTCGTCCGCATGGCGCGGCATAAGGATGCGCAAAACTCAATGGCAATCGGCATGGATTTGGTCAAAAACGGCGAAGCAGATGCCTTCGTTTCTGCTGGAAACACCGGGGCAGCGATGGTGACTGCTCTCTTTCGTTTGGGGCGTCTAAAAGGAATCAATCGCCCCGCGTTAGCTCCCACCTTTCCTACCGAAACAGGTTCCTGTCTTGTTCTGGATATTGGCGCAAACCCAGATTGTAAACCGCGCAACCTCGTCGATTTTGCTATAATGGGCAGCGTCTACGCTGAAAAGTTCTATGGCAGAACCAAGCCAAAAATCGGGCTTGTCTCTAACGGGGAAGAAGCAGGCAAAGGGTCAAGTTTGGTGCGAGAAACTTATCCCCTCTTGGAAGAAACTGACATAAACTTCATCGGCAATGTAGAAGGCAAAGGCGTTATCTGCGGCGAAGTTGATGTCGCCGTCACAGATGGTTTCACCGGAAATGTGATGCTGAAAACATCCGAAGCAATCGCAAAATTGGTCACAGGAAAAATTAAAGAAGCGGTGTTGAACGGCAATATTCTCACCAAAATCGGTGGTTTATTGCTCAAGCCTGCATTGAAAGGTGTTCGATCAGCACTCAACCCCAGCGACGTGGGCGCAGTACCGCTCCTGGGCGTTAAGGAATTGGTCTTCATTGGTCACGGAAGCTCAGATGCAAGCGCAATCAAAAATGCCATCCGTGCCGCAAAAGAAGCCGTTGAAGCGGATGTGCTGACTTCGCTCCGTGAGGCGGTTGAAAAGAAATAAAGCATATTACGTAGGGAGATCATTACGCAATACGTTTTACGGAACACGAGTTTTTCCATTCCTATAATTCAAAAAACACAAGGACACATATATGAAAATTATCAGCAACGACAAACTTATTAAACGCAACGCCACCATTGGTCAAGTGACCAGCCTTTCTTCACTCGTCATTCTTGGCTTGGGGATGTACATCTCCTTCAAAAATCCTGAGTATTTCAATCTCTCTATTGGCGCACTCTTGGTGGGATTCATTCTCTCACAAGTCGGCATCTACTTCGGCAATCGTTGGGGACGCAGCCCCCGCCCAGATGAGTTATTAGACCAAGGCTTGAAGGGATTAAAAAACACTTATACCATTTACCACTACACCAGCCCCGTCCCCAATCTTTTAGTGGGACCCGCTGGCATTTGGCTTCTGCTCCCCTATCACCAAAAAGGTGAAATTGTCTACACGGGTAAAAAGTGGAAATCCAAAAGTGGGGGATTTGCCCAATCGTATATGAGTATTTTCGGGCAAGAAAATATGAGCCGCCCTGATCTGGATGCAGCAGCCCTTGCCGATAAACTAACCAAAGCTCTCACAAAACAGATGCCTGAAAACAAAATTCCATCCATTCAAGCGGCATTGATTTTCACCAGTAATGCCGCTGAAGTACAGGCTGATGATGCTCCTGTCCCAACCATGCATTTGAAAAAACTAAAGCCTTTTATTCGTAAAATGGCAAAAGAAACAACGATGACAGCGCAAGAAATTAAAGCGGTGAACAGTGCACTAAACCCGCAAATAAATTTTATCCACGAAGAATAAAAGTAATGGAACGCAGATTTTTTGTTTTTTAGATAGTTTTTGACTTGCACCCTGCCCTCACCCAAAGGGAGAGGGGATTATAGAAAATTCGTGCCCTTCGCTTCATTCGCATAATTCGTGTTAAAAACAACAAACAACTAAACATACTCTTGGAATACCCTATGACCACACTCGTTGCATTTGACCTTGAAACAACCGGGCTAAACCCCAAAACTGACGCAATCATCGAAATTGGCGCGGTACGCTTTAGCGAAAAACGCGTTGAAGATGAATTCTCGATGCTCATCAACCCGGGGCGCAGCATCCCGTCCTTTATCACGCAATTGACGAGGATCAGTAATGAGATGGTCCGCGGCGCACCGAATATCCACGATGTGCTGGGGGAGTTCGAAGCCTTCGTTGGGGATGCGCCGGTTATTGGGCACAACGTTCAGTTTGATTTGAGCTTCATGAAGCCACATAACCTGCTTCATTACAATACGCCCATTGATACTTACGAGCTGGCTGCTGTCCTGCTCCCCTCGGCGGGACGATACAAACTCGGCGCATTGAGCAACTTACTCGGTATCCCGCTCACTAACGCGCATCGCGCACTGGATGATGCAAAAGCGACGCAAGGTGTTTTTGCGCGTCTCTACGAAATGGCAGAGAATCTCCCTCTTGAGCTAATCGCTGAAATTGTCCGTCAGGGAGAGCCGCTGGAATGGGATGCAAACTGGGTCTTCCAGCAAATTTTGCAAGCACGCGCCAAAGAGGGGATTAAATCCGCACATAAACCGCTATTCAATATTCGCAATGACGAGAAATACGCCCCTCTCCAACCAATTTCTGACCCCATCATGCTTGACCCCGAAGAAGCCTCTTCTGTTTTAGAGCATGGTGGTGCCTTCTCAAATTATTTCGAGCATTATGAATACCGCAATGAGCAAGTGGAAATGCTTCAGGTTGTGGCAGATGCTTTTTCAAACAGCCGTCATTTTCTGATTGAAGCAGGGACGGGCGTTGGGAAATCCTTCGCCTATCTCGTCCCTGCCGCGATGTGGGCGGTGCAGAATAATACGCGCGTGGTTATTTCGACGAATACGATCAACCTCCAAGACCAACTAATCAAAAAGGATATACCCAATCTCGCTTCTGCGTTAGATATTGATTTGCGCGCCAGCGTGATGAAGGGGCGCGGCAATTATCTCTGCCCGCGTCTTTTGAGAATCTTACGTCGCAGAGGTCCCAGAAATAAAGAAGAGATGCGCGTCCTTGCCAAGATTTTGGTCTGGCTACTTGAAAATAAAAGCGGCGATAAAGCCGAAATCAATCTGACAGGCCCCGAAGAGCGTGCAATTTGGCGGCGCGTTTCTGCAGAAGATGATAATTGCACCACCGAAACCTGTATGAAGCATACGGGTGGCGCTTGCCCTTTTCAGCAGGCAAAGCAAGCCTCTGAATCGGCACATATTCTGATCGTTAATCACGCCCTGCTCTTGGCAGATATCGCATCTGGCAGTCGTGTTTTGCCTGAGTATGAATACCTGATCGTAGACGAGGCGCATCATCTTGAAAATGCGACCACAAGTGCGCTCAGTTTCAGGATCACGCCTTCGGACACAAATCGATTGATGCGCGAACTTGGCGGATCCAATTCGGGTGCGCTCGGTGCTCTTTTAGCGGAAGCAAGCCAAAATTTGCGTCCGTCTGACCAAGCTCTTTTGGCGCAAAAAGTGAAAAGGGCCACCGATCTCGCTTTTCGGGTACAGGAGCAAGTTCGGGTATTTTTCAATACAATAGGGGAATTTGCCGAATATCAGCGGGGCGGAAAAGGCAACGATAATTACGCTTGGCAGGAGCGTGTTGTGCCTTCTACGCGCACGCTGCCAATTTGGGAAGATGTGGAAGTGACCTGGGATGACACCCACGAAACGCTGAAATTACTGATGAATTTGCTCAAGGAGTTGCATCAGGCTTCGGCTGAGTTATACGCAGATGGTGCGGAATCGCTCGAAGATGCGATGGGCAGCCTGAGCAATGTCGCTCGCCGCCTTGTTGAAGTGGAGAGCAATCTCGACGGCATGATCATGGAGCCTGCCCCCGAAACGGTTTATTGGGTGGAGATCCATCCGAAATACAATAAACTCACCCTGCGCGCCGCGCCGCTGCATGTTGGCGAACTGATCACGAAACATATTTGGCATAAAAAAGAGAGCGTTATTCTCACTTCTGCCACCCTCACCACGCACGGCACTTTCGATTATATGAAGAATGCACTCGGCGCGACCGATGCAGAAACGCTTGCGCTTGGTTCTCCTTTTGATTATGAGGGATCGACGCTGCTCTACATCCCGAGCGATATACCAGAACCCAATCAGAATGGCTACGCCCAAGCGATTGAGCGGACCCTGGTGCAGCTCGGGCGCGCTACGAGTGGACGCTTGCTCTCGTTATTTACATCTTATGCCCAACTCAAGCGGACTTCGCAATCCATTAGCGGGCCTTTGGGCGAATCCGGGATCGTCGTCTTTGAACAGGGCGAGGGCGCCTCACCCAACGCCCTGCTGGAATCTTTCAAAGAGACCGAGCAAGCCGTTCTGCTCGGCACACGCTCCTTCTGGGAGGGCGTAGACATCCCCGGCGATGATCTGTCGGTGGTCACGATTGCAAAAATCCCCTTTGGCGTGCCATCTGACCCGTTGATCGCGGCGCGTTCTGAGCTTTATGAGAACGCCTTCCATCAATACTATCTCCCCGAAGCCATTCTCCAATTTCGGCAGGGATTTGGACGCTTGATCCGCTCCGCGCAAGACCGCGGCGTGGTCGTCATCTTCGATAGGCGCGTCCAGACGAAGCAGTATGGACGGTTATTTATCGAATCATTGCCGCAGTGTACGACAAAAGTTGCGCCATTGCATGAGTTGGCCGAAGTGGCTGGGCAGTGGCTGGGGGTGTGAGGGGAGTTGAAGGTTAGAATGTTCGAAGGCTTGATTTAGGAGGAGCTATGTCTGATGCATTTTGGGGAGTTATTCTTGGTGGTTTAATCGGAATTAGTGGAACGATTACTGCCATTATATTCCAGCACAAGCAATGGAAAACTAATCGGCGACTTGAACACTTGCAAAAGAAAAGGGATCTCCTTGTAGAAGATTTCGAATCGTTTGCAGAAAAACTAAAAATAAAAGAGGGTTCCGAAATTCAATTTGATGATATCGTGTCTGATATGTATCTTAGAATACCCAAAGGCACCTTTATTGGCATAGATATGATGAACGATTATGGTGATCTCAAAATCCCTAAAAACTGGGAAAAGCTCCAGACAGCATTGACACTACGCATGAGTGAATACCTAGCCAAATTGGATGCCGAAATTGATGAGCTCACGAAATAGAACCCTGTATGGACAAAAATCTTACTTCAACTCATGAAAGCCAGATACCCTAACGGATCCTTCGCGAAATCCGACTCCGCTTTTAGCCCGAAGGACTTCCACGCACTGAGCAGGGGATTAATCCCCGTGCGGCTCTCTGCAAATCACCAGAAAGAACCGCGAAAATCCGCTAAATTCGTATAATCTGCGTTCAATTATTTTAAACGAACACTAGTGCACCAGTACTAATTTTCATTTTCGGGTGTATGATATGGAGAGTTTCAAAAAGAAACTTATCGCCGTTGGCAGCATCTGGGGTGTTGCTCTTATCTCTCTGATACTTTTTATCAGCATAGGCTAGATATAAACTTATGAACTTGGAATCTATCTTAGAAACGATTGCACAATACTATACCCAAAACATCTCTCCATATCTCTTCGCAGAACATCAGGGAGAAAGCTTTCAACGTTTTGGGCTTCCCCATCTAATTGTATTGGGAGCAACCCTCCTTCTAACCCTCCTCATCATCCTCACCCGCAACAGATTGGATGACGAAAACAAAGCCAGCCTTCGTGAAGTCATGGCGCAGATTCTGATCATCAACGAACTCATTTCCTATCTCTGGCTTTACTTTTACAAAGGAGCAACGCTCCTCGAAATACTCCCACTGCATCCGATCAATATTCTTGCGTGGTTCAGCGCGTTCATGTTGCTCAAAAAAGGCAAAAAACTCTACGAACTCGTCTACTTTCTTGGCACGATCAGCGCGCTCTACCTTCTGCTGATGCCAAACCTGAACCAATACGGTTTTCCCCATTATCGCTTTTTCTACATCCTCATCACACCCGCAATTATCTTCCTCTCCATAATCCACATGACTTTCTCCGAAGAAGATATTCACCCGCAATGGAAATCCCTCCTACGCGTTTTCGCCACCGCAAATATTATCCTCGCGATTATCTACGGCATCAATATCTTTCTCGGCAGCAACTATCTCCATCTCATCACCAAACCCACCTCCAGCCTCATCAACTTTCCCAACGCCCCTCTCCACATTCTCTACTACGAAGGCATCGGCATTATCATCAGCCTAATTCTTTACATTCCATTTATCGTCAAAAATTGGCTGGATAATCGAGGCTTAAAAGATGCAGGCACATCTCGGTTAGATGATTTAACTTAAGATTTGGATGAAGAGCCGCGTCGCACGTGAATTTAGGCCTGCTTCCGTTAAAAAGCAACCTCTCGGCAAAAACATCTCTGCGACAAACGCACTCTAAAGCACTTCGCTTACCTATAAAACCCCACTTCCTTCATTATTATAAAAAATCCCTTGACCATCTAGCCTTTCCACGCTAAAATCCAACGGCTTTTGGCTCAAGGTGCTTATTCGTGCCATTCAACACATCCGCATTATTCGTGATACTATGTTTGAAACACTCACAGGACGACTAAACGAAGTTTTTGACAAGCTCAAACGTCGCGGCAAACTATCAGCCCAAGATGTAGACCTCGCTATGCGAGAAGTCCGCTTGGCATTACTCGAAGCGGATGTCCACTACAGCGTTGTCAAAGCTTTTATTGCCCGTCTAAAAGAAAAAGCGATTGGTGCAGAAGTAAACAAAGCCCTTAACCCTGGGCAACAGATCATTAAAATTGTCCATAATGAGCTAATCTCCACACTCGGCGATCCCGCTCCGCTTGAGTTAAGCGGCGAGAAACCACGTGTGATCATGCTCGTCGGTTTGCAAGGTGCTGGTAAAACAACAGCAGCTGGTAAATTAGCCAAAAAACTTCGTCAGCAAGGTGAGCGCGTCATGCTCGCAGCAGGTGATCCTTATCGCCCAGCAGCAGCGCAACAACTCCAAGCTCTCGGTGAACGCGTAGATGTTCCCGTTTTCTGGGAAGAAGGCCTCAAGCCTGAAAAACTCGCATCTAAAGCCTTCAAGCAAGCCAAGAAAGGCGGATACACCATCCTGATCATCGACACGGCTGGACGTTCCCAGCTTGATGATGATATGATGAACGAGTTACGCGCGGTGGCAAAGAACACCAACCCCGTCGAAACACTGCTCGTCGTCGATTCGATGATTGGTCAGGAAGCCTTACCCATCGCCGAGGGTTTTAGAGACGCTATCCAGTTGACAGGCTTGATTCTGTCAAAGATGGATGGTGATGCTCGTGGCGGCGCGGCGATTTCCATTCGCTCCGTAACAGGGGTGCCGATCAAGTTCCTTGGCACCGGCGAAAAACTAGACGCCCTCGAATCTTACGATCCCGCGCGACTCTCGTCCCGCATCCTGGGCATGGGCGATATGATCGGTCTCATCGAAAAAGCCGAAGCCGCTTTCGATGTTGAAGATGCTGAAAAACAAACCAAAGACTTGATGGAAGGCAATTTCACCCTTGAGAGTTGGATGGAGCAGATGCGCCAAGTCCGTAAAATGGGACCGCTCGGTCAAATTATGGATATGCTTCCTGGGCAAATGGGACAAGCCGCACGCGATATCCCGCCCGAAGAAATGGAAGCACAGCTAAAACGCACAGAAGCGATTTTAAGCTCAATGACTGTGCAAGAACGAAAAAATCCCAAGCTCCTAAACGCCAGCCGTCGCCGACGGATTGCCGCTGGCTCTGGGAATCAGGTACAAGATGTCAACAAGCTCATGAAGCAGTTTCGCGAAACCAGCAAACTCTTCAAACAACTTCAAAAATCTGGGGGACGTGGTCTTTCACGTCTCTTTGGTTAAATAATTATTTATCATTACGAGCATTTTTTTGCTAGGCAATTTTCCCCACTGTCAGGATATTGCTTCCTCATGTATGAAAAGTAATTATATACAGGATTGAAAAAAGCAGAAAGAAACGCCCCTTAGCGTCTTCATTTTTTGTTTTAAGTAAAATCCACAAGAACTACTGAATAAGAATTACCAAACTATCTAATTAATTAGGAGAATAATCCAATGGTTCGTATCCGTTTACGCCGAACAGGCATGAGAGGGCAACCCTCTTACCGTATTGTTGCTGCAGAAAAAGAAAAACCACGCGATGGCAAATTTCTTGAAATCTTAGGGATATATAATCCCCGCACAGAACCCACTACCGTTGAAGTCAAAGAAGACCTCATCTACAAGTGGCTAAAAAATGGTGCTCAACCCAGCGATTCCGTAAAACAGATTTTCGGTTACACAGGTGTCATGGATCGTTACGAGCGCTTCAAAGCTGGCGAAGATATCGAAGTCTTGATGGCTGAATCTGCCAAAATGATGGAAGAACGCAATATCAACCCCAAAACCCGCCGCGACTAAAAATATCTAAGAATACCTCTGTGAGAAGAACTTTATCTGATAAAGTTCTTCTCACAAAAGCATATTATTGAAAACAGAAAGGGCGCGAAATGAAAGAATTAATTGAATATATTGCCCGCTCATTAGTAGACCACCCAGAAGAAGTTGAAGTCCGTGAGTACGGTTCTGGTCGTCATATTGATCTTGAACTAAGCGTGGCAAAAGACGATATGGGGCGCGTCATCGGCAAACGCGGCAGAGTTGCGAATGCCATGCGAGCCTTATCGCGAGTTGCCGCAGAGCGAGAAGGAAAGAAAGTCTCGCTAGATATAACCGAACCCTAATGACTGCGGCTCAACGAAAAAAGAACACCAATACAGGCTCTCCATCCAAAGGTGAGCCTGTATATTTAGCAATTGGTTTATTGCGTCGCCCGCATGGTGTCCGGGGCGAAATTATGCTCGAAATCAAAACCGATTTCCCGGAACGGATCAAACCCGGCGAAATCTTTTTTGTCGGTAAAGAGTATCAACCGCTCAAGGTCGCTACAAAACGCAAGCATAATAAAGGCTTGTTACTCTCATTTGAAGGCATCAATGACCGTGATGCAATCGGTCATCTCCGCAACCACTCCGTCTACGTTGACCTCAATGATTGGCCTCCCCTGCCAGAAGGCAGCTATTACGACTTTGAACTAATTGGGCTGGAAGTCATTGAAAAAGATACAAAAGAAGTTTTGGGCGAACTTAAGCAGATTATCAAAACCGGTGCGAACGATGTCTATCTAGTGGAATCCGAATCTGGACGCGAAATTCTGCTCCCCGCCATCCCCAACGTCATCCTCGACGTGGAACTTGCTGACCGCCAAATGAAGGTCTACCTGCTCCCTGGCCTGGTGGACTAATCAACCCAAAAGGTTTCAATCGCGCCATCATTAAATCAGAATCTATGCTTCTAAAGTCATCTCATAAAAAAAATGCGCTCTAATAAAACCTTTCGGGCCTCTGCGTAATGAACGAAAAGCGTTACTGGATTGGCATCAACCTCGTCAAAGGCATCGGTGCTGTTCGTCTAAAAGCACTGCTCGAATTCTTTGGTGACGCCAAATCAGCGTGGGATGCAACCCCCGCCGAATTACGAGAAGCTGGTCTCAGCAAAAAAATCATTGAACGCTTCATGGACGTCCGCAACAAAGTAGACTTGGGCGCTCTCTGGGACAACATCGCTAAAAAAAACATCCGCGTAATGACCTGGAACGACGCAGATTATCCTGCTCGTCTCCGAGAAATCGCCCAACCACCACCAATCCTCTATCTGCGTGGAAACTTCATCAAAGAAGATGCCTGGGCTGTGGCTATCGTTGGCACACGGCGGGTTACCTCTTACGGCAGGCAAGTCACCGAAGAAGTTGCCTCCTTCCTCGCTCAAAACGGCGTCACCATCGTCAGTGGTTTGGCTCGCGGTGTAGATGGGATTGCCCATCAAGCCGCTCTCAAAGAAGGTGGACGAACATTAGCTATTCTTGGCTCAGGCTTAAACAGAATTTACCCGCCAGAACATCGCACCCTCGCAGAGCAAATAGAAAAAGCGGGGGCAATTATTAGCGATTACGCGCCAGATACACCACCTGAAGGCTCAAATTTCCCACCGCGTAACCGCATCATCTCTGGGCTTTCGATGGCAACCATCATCATTGAAGCCGCTCAGACCAGTGGTGCGCTCATCACAGCAAATTTTGCCCTCGAACAAGGCCGTGAGATTTTCGCCCTCCCCGGCAATATCTTCGCCCCACAAAGCAAGGGGCCCAATAAACTCATCCAAAGGGGCGCGCATCCACTTTTGCAACCGCGTGATATTCTCGAAGTCCTTGATCTAACACGTATCACCGAGCATCGCAGCGCACAACGGACCTTACCCACAGATGCAACCGAAATACAACTGCTTAGCTCACTCTCACACGACCCTACCCACTTGGATGAAATCCGAACCAAAACAGGCTTAGCAGTGGAAAAAGTCTCATCCACCCTCGTTATGATGGAACTCAAAGGTATGGTGCGCCATGTCGGCGGGATGAATTATGTGAGTGTCAGCGAAACACAAGCAGAATATGATGCGTAAACATTACGTTTTACGCATTACGCATTACGAAGAACATACCACCTACTAACTTTATGACTAATAATCCTCACACCTACGCAGTCATCATGGCTGGCGGCGGCGGAACAAGGCTCTGGCCCCTCTCTCGCCGTAAAACACCTAAGCAAGCTCTAAAGCTACTTGGCGAAAAAACGCTTTTTCAAACGACAGTAGAACGCCTTGAAGGATTTTTTCCTATAGAAAGAATTCTTGTTGTCACGGTTGCAGAACAAGCCGATTTATTAAAAAAACAAGTCCCTGAGTTGCCTGAAGAGAACTTTCTCATCGAGCCTGCTCCACGTGGCACAGCTTCAGTTGTTGGCTTTGCAGCTACTATCTTGCACCATCGCGACCCTGAAGCAGTTATGGCACTCTTCCCCGCTGACCACTTCATCCGCAACCGAGACCTTTTCTATCATCTCTTGGGCACAGCAGTCGATGTAGCACAAAAAGATTATCTCGTCACACTCGGCATTACGCCCACCTTCCCCGCAACGGGATATGGATATATCCAGCGCGGCAAAAAACTAGAAGACAATTTCGCCTATCCCGTTTATAATGTGGCGCGTTTCAAAGAAAAACCGGGCAAAGAAGAAGCCTACGAGATGAGCGTTAGAGGTGGATACTCCTGGAACTCCGGGATGTTCATTTGGCGGACGCAAACCATCTTATCCGAGATCGACCAACAAATGCCCGAGCTAAAATCCGTTTTGGATGAAATATCCGATTCGCTCGCAAGTCCCGAACTTGCTTCCATTATCCAAAAAGTGTGGCTGCCCCTGAAAAGCGAAACCATAGATTACGGCATTATGGAAAAAGCAGAGAAAGTTGCCGTCCTCCCCGCCAGCGGACTAGACTGGAGCGATGTCGGCTCTTGGGATTCTCTCTTCGATGTTGTTCTGCCAAACGATTCTCATGGCAATATCGTAGTCAGTGGAGAACATATTGCTGAAAACACAGAAAACACCTTAATCTATGGTAATGGTGAAAAACGCTTAATTGTCACGATTGGCGTAGAAGATTTAGTGATTGTAGATAGTGGTGATATTTTATTAGTTGCACAGCGCGACCAAGCGCAAGATGTGCGTAAAGTCGTTGAGAAATTAAAAGAAGAAAATAATCAAAAATACCTGTAGGAGGAAATTTTGAAAGCCTACTGCATGAAATGCAAAGAAAAACGAGAAGTATCTAACCCTGAAGCCATTTTTAATAAAAATGCGACTCCTGCCACGCGCGGCACCTGCCCCGAATGCGGAACGGGCATGTATCGCATGGGACGCACAGATGCGCATGAAGGCATGACCCCGCCCCCAAAAGTTAAACGCGAAAAGAAGAAAGTTAAACGCAAAGGGAAATTGGTTATTGTCGAATCCCCTGCTAAAGCACGCACAGTTGGGCGTTTCTTGGGGCGCGGCTATACAGTGAAAGCCTCGGTTGGTCATATCCGTGATTTGCTCCGCTCACAACTTTCTGTAGATGTAGAGAATAATTTCGAGCCAAAGTATCGCGTGCCTAACGATAAACGCCCAATTATGAAAGAGTTGAAAAAACTCGCCTCTACCGCCAAAGAAGTTTATCTCGCCACCGATCTTGATCGCGAAGGGGAGGCAATTGCCTGGCATTTAATGGAAGCAGCAGAAATTGCCCCAGAAACTGCAAAACGCGTTGTTTTTCACGAAATCACGAAATCGGCAATAGATCATTCTTTTGCTGAGCCACGCGAAATTAATATGGATTTGGTCAATGCTCAGCAGGGACGGCGCATTTTAGACAGACTTGTTGGATATAGCATCAGCCCCATTCTATGGGAGAAAGTACGCGGTCGCCTTTCAGCAGGACGCGTACAATCAGTTGCCTTGCGCATGATTGTTGAACGCGAACGCGAGATTGATGATTTTATCCCCGTTGAGTATTGGAGCATTGGCGCAGAGTTAAAGCCAGATGGGGGCAAGAAAACTTTTGTCGCTAAATTAGCAAAAATTGATCAGAAAAAGCCCGAACTTTCTAGCGAAGAAATTGTAAAACCCATTCTTGCAGATATGGAGAAGGCGACCTATAAAATTAGCAAGATCAAGCGCGGCACTCGCAATCGTAAACCGCCTACGCCTTTTATCACCTCTACTCTCCAGCAAGATGCGTCTCGCCGTTTGGGATTTACCGCAAAACGCACTATGGCAGTCGCACAACAACTTTACGAAGGAATCGATGGCGAAGGGTTAATTACCTATATGCGTACAGATTCTACAAATCTCGCCGAATCTGCTGTTGCCGAGGCGCGCACGTTTATCGGTAAGGAGTTTGGAGAAGAATACCTACCCACAACGGCACCCAAGCATAAAACACGTGCGAAAGGTGCTCAAGAGGCGCACGAGGCTATTCGTCCCACATCCGCTAATAGAACGCCATCCAGTTTGAGATCCCATTTAAATGCTAGTCAGATGAAATTATATAATTTGATTTGGCAACGCTTTCTTGCTTCACAGATGAAAGCGGCTGTTTATGATACGCTCAGAGTTGAAATTCTCGCTCAAACATCCGCACACAAATATCTTTTGAGAGCATCTGGATCATCCATTAAATTTGCCGGATTTTTAGCCATCTATGGTGATAAGAGAAATTTGAACAAGGAAGAAGGCGAAAACGGAGATAAAAACACCGATATTCCGACTGGTTTGGAAGAGGGACAACTCCAAGAATTGGTAAAATTGCTCCCTAAACAGCATTTCACCCAGCCGCCACCCCGATATAGCGAAGCTTCTTTAGTACAAGAATTAGAAGAAAATGGTATTGGGCGGCCATCAACTTATGCGGCAACGATCTCAACCGTACAGGCGCGAGGATACGCGGTACGCGTGGACAAACGCCTGGAGCCAACTGAAACAGGCATAATAGTGAATGATCTGCTTGTAGAGTATTTCCCCGATGTTGTGGACTATGGCTTCACCGCCCGCATGGAAGCGCGCTTGGACAAGGTCGCAGAAGGCGAGGAAAAATGGGTAAAGGTGATTAGCGATTTTTACGCTCCCTTTGAGAAGCGTTTATCTTATGCCCAAGAAAAAATGCCTATCAAAAAGCGCGAGCCAGAGAAAATTGGACGTGCCTGTCCCAAATGCGGACATGATTTAGTTTACCGCTTTGGACGTTATGGCAAATTTATCTCTTGCAGCGATTTTCCCACGTGCCGTCATACCGAGCCATGGCTGGATAAAATTGGCATTGCTTGCCCCGATGATGGTGGCGATTTAATTAAGCGAAAGACACGCAAAAATCGCGTTTTTTATGGTTGTGCCAATTACCCAGAATGTGAATTCACTTCTTGGAAAAGACCAATTCCTGAGCCTTGCCCGAATTGTAAAGGATTATTGGTTGTAAAAAACAAGCGTCAAGCTCAGTGCATAAAATGCGAAGAGATATTTGCATTGGATGATATTCAGGTAGAAAAAGAAGAATAATAAGATTTCTTTATCTACTAAAATAAAAGTTCCTAAATCCGTTAGCGTATTTAGGAGCTTTCTTGTATAATACACTTGTTGTTGTTTATTTGTTCTTGAGAGGAAATCAATATGGACCTTGTAAATTCACTCCTTGAAAAATTAAAAAATCCAGTTGCCGCCGCAATAGTGGCTCTCGCACTTGGTTTTATTTTTGGCTTGGTGTGGGGCTGGGGTATCCAACCCGTGGAATGGGTAGATGCTGCTCCCGAATTGCTTAACGAAAATTATCAACGTGATTATCTTCGTATGACAATTGACTCTTTCTTGACCAATGGTGACACTGCCTTGGCTACACAACGCTGGCAGAGTTTAGGGGCTTCGGCACCACAGCTTCTTCAAGATATTGGCAATGAACCAGGCGTACAAAATAAAACAGCAATTGATGCTTTTGGTTTATTGGTCGGTACAGCTGCACCTGGTGCCCTTGAGCAACCAGAAGCCACCCCTTCTGACAACACCACCTCATCATCAACCCAATATTTTTTGATCGGTCTTGGAATTCTGGCTGTCTTTGCCGTTGGTTTTTTTGCTTTCCGTTTGTTGCGCCCATCCATCTCCAAAGGTGGAGAAACAACCCCCGCCCAACAAGCCGCTCATCTTAGCCAAAGTGCCGAACAAACTGATTATTCAGAAATGGGCTTGGCAACACCAATCACACAGTCTATGACAAGCTATGTTGTCGGAGATGACCTATACGACGAATCCTTTAGTATAGAATCCCAAGCTGGAGAATTCATGGGTGAGTATGGTGTCGGGATTTCTGACACAATTGGAGTCGGCGACCCCAAAAAGGTAACCGCGCTTGAAATCTGGCTCTTTGACAAGAATGATATTAAAACAGCCACAAAGGTCTTGATGTCAGACCATGCTTTTAACGATCCTGATATTCGTCAGCGTTTAGAAGCCAAAGGTGAGTTGGTTGTTATCGGCTCTCAAAAACAAATTATGCTCGAAACAGAAACGCTACAATTACTTGTAACTGTTGCCGATCTTGAATATGGCTCTGGCCCTTTGCCCCCAAGCAGTTATTTCGACCGCGCAACATTAGAACTGGCGATTTGGCCCAGAAGTGATAAGGGATAAAAAAAATCTCGGCTCTATTTTTTTGGATTAAACGAATCGCCCCTACTTTTGGCTTGCTCCCGTTAACTAAAAGAAAGCCCAAGAAAGACAATATTCCATTAAATTCAAAGCCCTTCTTCGCTATCCGCGAAGAAGGGCTTTCTCAACAGATACTATTTACTCAATCTTCAATATCTTCAACTTAAGTGTTCCACCAGGTGCGTCAGCCTCAACCACATCCCCAACACGATGATTGAGCAATGCGCTCCCAATTGGAGATGCGTTAGAAATTTTCCCATTGCGAGGGTCTGCTTCCTTTGCTCCAACCAAATAATAAGTTTCTGCGGGGTAATCTTCTTCCTGAATAGTCACGGATGCGCCAACAGAAACAACATTCTTTGGCTTTCCATCATCTTCAATGATAACCGCGTTAGAAAGAATATATTTTAATTCCTGAATTTGACCTTCAAGAAAAGCCTGATCTTCTTTGGCTTTATGGTAATCTGCATTTTCTGAAAGGTCACCCATCTGAATAGCAGAACGGAGACGCTCGGCAAGTTCCACGCGTTGTGGCCCTACAAGGTCTTTCAACTCAGCTTTTAATTTTTTTTGCCCTTCCGGGGTTAAATAAGTTTCTTCTTGCGTTGACATAAATTTTCCTTATTGATAATTACTTAGGGTTTAACAAAAGGGTCGAAAAGTTTGCGATGTTCATCTACAGCATAGCGATCTGTCATCCCTGCAATATAGTCACAAGCAATGCGCTCAAGACTACGCTTCTCAACTAAAGTTTGGATGTGGACAGGCAAAATGGCAGGTTCTTCCAAGTAAGCTTGAAAAAGATCACTAATAATTCGCTCAGCCTTAACTGCCATCCGTACTACGCGTGGGTGACGATATAGCTTTGTATAGAGAAAATCTTTCAATTCACGGTTACGGCGTGTCATATCTTCACTGTGCCCAAGAAGATTATAAGATAGTTTCTGAATATCAAGGGAAGAGGCGACTCCGCTCTCTTTCAAACGCGCATCTGTTGCACTGACCAGATCGCTAACTTCTATCCCGACCAAACGACGAATCATGCGGTGACGAGAAATATCGTCTAAAACAGGGCCACTCCAATTAAATGTTTCTGAAAGAATCTCCCATAGCTCAATTCCCTCAAGCTGGGTGGGCGTGATCATGCCCGAGCGGAGGCCATCGTCAAGATCATGGGCAGTATAAGCCAGCTCATCTGCCACATTGGCAATCTGCGTTTCCAGGTTGCCTCGCAAGTCTGGGTCATAGGCGGTCGCATCCGAAATATCATATTCTGATTCGTGCTTGACCATTCCTTCGCGAACTTCCCAGGTTAGATTTAATCCTAGAAATTCAGGGTAACGTTCTTCGAGTTTAGTCACAATACGCACAGATTGTTTGTTATGGTCAAATCCATTATGATCTTTCATCAAACGATTGAGCACAACTTCACCTGAATGTCCAAAGGCAGGATGCCCCAAATCATGCGCAAGGCAAATCGATTCTGTTAGATCTTCATTGCCACCAAGGGCTCGTGCAATGGTGCGACCAATTTGGGCAACTTCGAGCGTATGCGTCAGGCGAGTACGAAAATAATCACCTTCATAGTTGATAAAGACTTGCGTTTTATATTCAAGGCGGCGGAAAGCGGTCGTATGCAAAATGCGATCTCTATCCCGTTGAAAAGCCGTTCTATAGGCTGGCTCGCCACCCGGATGCACGCGTCCTTTTGAGTTTTTACTGTGCATTCCATAAGGTGCAAGACTCTGTTCTTCAATTTCTTCCAATTTCTGACGGTCGTAAAACATCTTTTTTCTCTTTTCTTCTCTAATTATAGACAGTTAACGGGAGCACAAGGCTCCCGCACCAATTACAATATACCAATTCTACCTTATGCGCTTATTTCGTCAAGCGAAACTGAGATAGGCGCACAGGGTTTAACCCCATATACTTATTTCATTAACCCATCATTCAAAAGGAATTTTTATGTCAGCAAAGAAAACAGTCAACCGTGAACATCGCGCTTGGTATATGTATGATTTTGGCAATTCTGCCTACGCAGCAGTTGTATTACTTGCCATCTACTCAGCCTATTTTAAAGATGGCGTTGTTGGCGGTGCAGAAGGCTCACGCTTATGGGGCGTTTCTGTTGGGGTCGCCATGCTCGTCGTCGCCATCATTTCTCCAATTTTAGGAACAATAGCAGATTTTACAGCATCAAAAAAACGTTTCCTTTTCCTTTTTTCTTCCCTTACCTGGGTCTTCACTGCACTTCTTTTCTTCGTTCAAAAAGGGGATATTTTTATCGGGATGCTCTTTTTTATCATCGCAGAAATCGGCTATCGTGGAGCACAGGTTTTTTATAACTCACTTCTCCCCGAAATTGCTTCCCCAGACGAAATCGGGCGCGTTTCGGGCAATGGTTGGGCTATAGGAAATCTGGGCGGCATTCTTGCTTTGCTCATTCTCCTCCCACCAATTGTGCTTCTCAAGGGGACAAATCTCCCCGTGCGTTTATCCTTCCCTATTACAGCCATCTTTTTCGCCCTCTCTACCATCCCCGCTTATAGATGGATAAAAGAGCGTGCTAACGCCCAAACGCTACCTGCAGGGAAAAACCATCTCACATTGGGATTTAAACGCCTCGCCCGTACTTTTAGGTCTGCTCGGCAGTTTAAAGAATTTATCAAGTTCATGATCGCTTTTCTGGTCTATAACGACGGCATCCTGATGGCATTAGATTTTGCAGCGATCATTGGTGCCGTGCTATACGGTGTTAACCAAACCCAAATGATCATTTTCATGATTATTGTGCAGGTCTCAAGTATTGGGGGAGCTTATGGATTTGCCACAATTGGAGAAAAAGTTGGCTATAAACGTTCCCTCATCTACGCACTTATTGGTATGATCGTTACCATTGTCTGGATGCTCTTCAACCAAACCATCACGGGCTTTTTCATTATCGGTGCATTGGCGGGACTTATGCTCACTGGCGTTCAATCTATTAGCCGCACAATGGTTGGGATGTTCGCTCCGAAAGGACAAAGCGCAGAGTTTTTTGGGCTGTTTTCTGTCGTTGGTCGCACATCATCCTTTATAGGGCCAACAATATACGGTTTTTTGGCGTTATGGGCAGCTCGCTGGTTTGAAAATAATCGCAAGATGGGCACCTTAGTAGCAGAACAGGCTGGGCAACGCATAGCAATTGCTTCTATATTAGTTTTCTTATTTACGGGATTATTCTTACTTTTGCGCGTCAATGAAAAGAAAGCCATAGAAGATTCAAAAAAATACTCATTAGAAAATGGAAAGGGCGCATAAGTGGCTCAAGTCAAACTTAGGTATTTGCACAGAAAAACGCTTCGTGCTTTTTTGCATCAACTATCTAAATTAGCCTTCTGGGTAGTCGCAGATGTGGAAATAATCGGCAAGGAAAATATTCCTAAAGACGAGCCTTTTCTTGTTGTCGGTAATCATTTCAGCTTTATAGACCCCGTTTGCTTTGTGCGCATCTTCTCTTGGAAATTAGAGTTTGTTGGCGGGGCAGCAATGCCGCATGCCCCAGAAATCGTCAAATTCATTCCTAAATTATGGGGGTATTATCCGCTATATCGTGGGACCGGGGCACGGGCTTCTCTTAGGGCAGCGGAGGAAATTCTTAAAAACAAGGGGATTCTGGGTATCTTCCCTGAAGGCGGGAGCTGGGCAGAGGTTTTACGCCCTCCACGCCCAGGGACAGCCTACCTTGCTTCTTTAACGGAAGCAAGCATACTTCCCGTTGGTCTCGTGGGGTTAAATAATATTTTCCCTTTAAAGTTTGGGAAACGTCCAAAAGTCAAATTTAAGATCGGCGTACCTTTCCATCCAAAAAAAATAACCGGGCGTGGACGCGAACGCCGCCGCCAATTAGACGAGCTTGGACACGAAGTAATGCGAAAAATTGCGACGTTATTACCAGAAGAAAAACGCGGTAGTTACTCAGATGACCCTGAAATCCGAGCTGCAGCAGAGGCGTTTGAAGACTATCCTTGGGAGGATAAATTGGAGGGGGAAGTCGTTGGCGAAGTGCATTAGGAGTTACTTTTAAAATGAAAAAATCCCATTTCAAATGAAATGGGATTTTTTGGTAGGGCGAGTGGGGGTCGAACCCACAAGGTGTCTCCACCGACGGATTTTAAGTC